>JBIKRP010000195.1:0-4864 GCA_044349145.1 Flavobacterium sp. | reverse complement strand
GTCATTATCAATGGCGATTGGAATGAGTCATCACCTTTGGGAAAAGCCGAATGGATTAAGTTTTTCGGGGCACTTTATGGATTGGACACTAAAGCAAATTCCATTTTTAAATCGATTGAAACCAATTACAAAAAAACACTTCAACTTGCCCAAAATGTAAAGAACAAACCGACCGTTTTTTCAGGAGCAATATTCGAAAATCAATGGTATATGCCACAAGGAAATAGCTGGGGCGCCCTTTTTCTTACCGACGCAAATTCCAATTATTTGTGGAAAGAGACCAGCGGTACTGGTAGTCTTTCACTTTCATTTGAGTCCGTTTTGTTAAAAGCAGAAAATGCAGATATTTGGATCGGTCCGGGACAATTTACTTCTTTGGCCGAAATGACTGCTTCCAATCCACATTACACTCAATTTAGAGCATTTAAAACAAAAAAAGTGTACTCATACAGTGCGAAAAAAGGAAAAACTGGTGGCGTTATTTATTATGAATTGGCACCCAATAGGCCTGATTTAGTTTTGCAAGATCTTGTCAAAATTCTACATCCAGAATTGTTACCAAACCATAAATTGTACTTCTTTGAACAGCTAAAATAAATGACAAAGAACTCCAAACATATCTCGCTTTTTGTTTTGCTATTTCTTTTGGCATGGGTTTTATTTTTCTTGGATATTAGCTTTGGCTCGGTGACGATTCCACAAAAAGAAATATTGAAATCAATGACTGGCGGCCATTCTTCAAAACCAACTTGGGATTACATCATCCTCAATTACCGCTTGCCAAAAGCCATCACCGCCATATTAGTTGGAATGGGACTTTCTATTAGTGGATTGTTGATGCAAACACTTTTTAGAAATCCTCTTGCGGGACCTTATGTCTTAGGATTGAGTTCCGGCTCTAGTTTGGCAGTCGCGTTGGTCATTTTAGGTTCTAGTTTTATTCCACCTTTTTGGAGTGCATTCTTTGTCTCTTCCTACGGGATTACTCTCGCCTCCTGCCTCGGAAGCACAGCAGTACTACTTGCTGTTTTGTTTGTGTCGCAGCGACTACGAGATACGATGGCGATACTCATTGTCGGCTTGATGTTTGGCAGCTTTACTAGCGCTTTTGTTGGAGTACTCTCCTATTTTAGCTCGGCGGAGCAACTGCAAAAATTTACCTTTTGGTCGATGGGGAATTTAGGCAACTTGTCTTGGGACTCCATTTTAATTTTAACCATTGCTGTTGGTATTGGATTAGCTATTAGTTTGGCTAGTATCAAACCCTTAAATGCTTTGTTGTTAGGCGAAAATTACGCACGGAGTCTTGGATTGAATTATAAAAAATCGAAGCTACTCATCATCATAGCGACCAGTATTTTAGCAGGAAGTATTACGGCGTTTGCTGGACCAATAGCCTTTATTGGATTGGCCGTACCGCATGTCGCCAAACTATTATTTCATACGAGTAATCATCGCGTGCTATTTTGGGCAACCCTCTTAATCGGATCGAGCCTGATGCTATTGTGCGATCTTATTTCGCAAATGCCTGGCAGCGATTTTACGCTGCCAATAAACGCGATTACCTCAATTATTGGCGCACCAGTCGTGATTTGGTTATTGGTTCGAAAACGAAAAATGATGTACTAATGGAAAGCAAAATCGTACTTCAAACAGAAAACCTCAGCATTGGTTACCAGCAGCAAAGAAAAGTAAATCGCATTGCTTCAGGAATTGACTTAACTTTAAGAAAAGGAAAACTAATTGCTATTGTTGGCGCAAATGGCATCGGAAAATCTACCCTTTTGCGAACCATGACTGGTATTCAAAAACCTTTAGAAGGACAAATTCTTTTAAACCAACAGCATCTGCAAGAATTTGATTCATTGACGCTCGCAAAAGAAATGAGTCTGGTTTTGACTGAAAAATTACCGCCGAGTAATCTCACGGTATATGAACTTATTGCATTGGGACGACAGCCCTACACCAATTGGATTGGCACTTTATCAGTTGACGATAAGGCAAAAATTGAAGAAGCGATTGCATTGACGCAGACGCAAGCCTTAATCGACAAAAAACACTATGAAATTAGCGACGGTCAATTGCAAATCGTAATGATAGCAAGAGCGCTTGCGCAAGACACACCGCTGATTGTATTGGACGAGCCAACAACTCATTTAGATTTACAGCATAAAGTTTCGCTTTTCAAACTGCTTAAAAAGTTGACGCAAGAAACCCAAAAATGTATACTTTTTTCCACCCACGATATCGACATGGCGATTCAATTGAGTGATGAAATGATTGTCATGACGGAAGGAAAATGTGTTCAAGATAGTCCGTGTAATCTGATATCAAAAGGAACTTTCGACCTTTTATTTGAAGACAAAAATATTACGTTTGATGCCGAGAAAGGGAAATTTATTATTACTTAATTAGCAGCTGCCTTTTTGCTTCTCCAATCACAAAAGCACACGAATTGGCCAGATTATAACTTCGAACTAAAGGAGATATTGGAATCTTCAAATGATTTTCAAATTTCGACAAGACGTCAGCACTCAAACCCACACTCTCTTTCCCGAAAACGAGCCAGTCGCCATCTTGAAATTGAGTTTCCAAATAGGATTTTGTGGCATGAGAACTTAGTAAGAATACTCTTGAATTATCCGTAATAACAGCCATCCACTCCTCCACATTTTGGTATTCCTTCCAATCCAAATGCACCCAATAATCTAAGCCAGAACGTTTGAGATTCTTGTCGGTTATTTGAAATCCGAACGGATGAATGAGATGCAAACGACTTTCGGTTCCGACGCAAAGTCGACCGATATTTCCAGTATTGTTCGGTATTTCTGGTTCTACTAAAACGATGTTAAGCATTTTTATCGGATTGTTTGTTTGTAAGATTTTAGGATTGTAAGATGCTATTGCTTTCTTAAAATCTTGCAGTCTTAAAGTCTATAATTCATTTAATATTAAATTCAGGCACTTCAATGACTTCACCAGATTGCAAATTATTCAACCGAACGTTTCCAATGCGAACTCTCACCAAACGAAGCGTTGGAAAACCAACAGCCGCAGTCATTTTTCGGACTTGTCGAAATTTGCCTTCATTAACGGTAATCGAAACCCAAGACGTTGGACCATGTCTTTCATCCCGAATTTTCTTGGCTCTCGGTCCGAAGTTTGGCTCGAATTCTACTTGATGAGCACTACAAGTTTTAGTCAAATACTTAGTGCCTTCAAATCCGATTTCAACGCCTTTTGATAGTAGTGAAATTGCATTTGGAGTAATCAATCCGTCAACCTGAACAAAGTATTCTTTATCAACTTTACTACTGCAAATATAATCACTGACTCTACCATCCGTGGTGACCAAAAGTAAACCTTCAGAATCTTCATCAAGACGACCGATTGCCATCGAACCTTTTGGAAAATCAAATAATTCTCCTAGTAATTTCTTTTTCCTTTTGAGTTCGTATTTGAACTGACTCAAATAACCGTAGGGTTTGTGTAGTATATAATGCTGGTGCCGCAAGATTAAGTATTAATTATTATACTGATTCTTTTCATAACAAAATCCAAATATAAATCAAATTACAATGCTAATAAATCTCCGCAAGCATTTACAAATATTCCTTACATTTACTTTTTCCAAATCCATTCAAAAATGAACGCTACTTTATTGACCATTCTTACCTTTTGTATTGCCTTAGCAATTGGTTTATATCTAGGAAAATTATTATTTACCGCAAAATCTCAATCTGAAAAGATTGGCTTAGAAGAAAAGCTAATCAGTTTGACAGCACAATTTAAATCTATTCAAGAGCAACTCAAGAACACACTAGCAGAAAAGGAAATTATTCGCTCCGAAAAGGACAGTTTGGCCATTCAACTTTCAAAAAAGGAAACCGATTTTGAAAATTTATGGGAGCGAAATTTAGAGCAAAAGCAAGAAGTAGAAAAATTACAGGAGAAATTTACCAAGGAATTTGAAAATCTAGCCAACAAAATCTTGGAAGAAAAAACAAATAAGTTTACAGAACAAAACAAAGAAAACATGAAGAATATCTTGTCTCCACTGCAAGATAAGATTCAGTTATTTGAAAAAAAGGTAGAAGACACTCATAAAGAAAGTATCGATTATCATGCTGCTTTACGTCAGCAAATTTTAGGTTTAAGTGAAATGAATGCGCAGATGAGTAAAGAAACAGTCAATCTAACCAAAGCACTGAAAGGCGACAGCAAAATGCAAGGCAATTGGGGCGAATTGGTTTTAGAACGCGTTTTAGAAAAATCAGGCTTAGAAAAAGATCGCGAATATTATGTTCAACAGGCTCACACAACAGAAGCCGGGCAACGCGTATTTCCAGACGTAGTGATTAATTTACCTGATGGTAAAAAAATGATTGTCGATTCAAAAGTGTCTTTAACTGCTTACGAAAAATTCAGCAACGAAGAAGATGACAATCTGAGAATGGGTTACCTGCGCGAGCATATCAATTCAATTAAACGACATGTAGATCAATTGGGAGAAAAAAATTACCACGATTTGTATCAAATGGAAAGCCCTGATTTTGTATTGCTTTTTATTCCAATTGAACCCGCTTTTGCCATTGCTTTAAATGAAGAGACTACACTCTATAATAAAGCCTTCGAGAAGAATATTGTTATTGTTACTCCATCGACTTTACTAGCAACTTTACGCACTATTGATAGTATGTGGACCAATCAAAAACAACAAGAAAATGCCTACGAAATTGCGCGTCAGGCTGGTGCTTTGTATGATAAATTTGAAGGATTTGTAGCAGATTTGGTTAAAGTAGGTAACAAAATCAAAGACTCCAAAACCGAATACGACGCTGCGATGAATAAATTGGTTGATGGA
>JBIKRP010000194.1:0-4877 GCA_044349145.1 Flavobacterium sp. | reverse complement strand
TGTTTTCGGATATGCGCCCAACGCCTGAGTTGAGTTTTGCCTTAAAACACTTGGGTTGTCAAGCTGGAATCGTACTGACTGCTTCTCACAATCCGCCTGAATACAACGGCTACAAAGTGTATTGGGAAGATGGCGGACAATTGGTTCCACCGCAAGATGGCGAAATTATCAAACGCATAGAAGCGCTTCGTTATGATCAAATCAAATTTGCATCGAATCCAGATTTGATTGAATACATCGACTCGGCAGTTGATGAAGCATTTTTTAGTTCATCAGTGGCGAATGCAAGTTTCAATACACCGCAAGCAGCCAAAGACAATTTGAATATTGTTTTTACATCGTTGCACGGGACATCTATTAAGGCAGTTCCGCAAACTTTAGCAAAAGCGGGTTATACCAATGTCAATATTGTTCCCGAACAGGCAGAGCCGAATGGGGATTTCCCAACGGTAAAATCTCCGAATCCAGAAGAACCAGAAGCATTAACCATGGCAATGGCTTTGGCGGAAAAATTAAACGCAGATATTGTAGTCGGAACGGATCCGGATTGCGACCGATTGGGCGTTGCGGTAAGAAATACAGAAGGCAAAATGACCTTGTTGAATGGTAACCAAACGATGGTGTTGATGACCGCCTTTTTACTCGAACAATGGAAGCGACAAGGTAAAATCACCGGAAAACAATTTATTGGATCGACGATTGTGTCGACGCCGATGATGTTGACTTTAGCCGATGCGTATGAAGTGGAGTGTAAAGTGGGATTGACCGGATTTAAATGGATTGCGAAGTTTATCAAAGATTTTCCTGAATTAGAATTTATCGGCGGTGGTGAAGAAAGCTTTGGCTATATGGTGGGAGATGCCGTTCGCGATAAAGATGCTGTTGCAGCGACTTTGTTGATTTGCGAAGTTGCAGCTCAGGCAAAAGCGAGCGGAAGTTCTGTGTATCAAGAGCTTTTGAATTTGTATGTAGACCACGGATTTTATAAAGAATACTTAGTTTCACTAACGAAGAAAGGAATCGACGGCTTGCGCGAAATCAACCAAATGATGGTAGACATGCGTGAAAATCCAGTGAAAGAAATCAACGGACAACGTGTTGTCATGTTAGAAGATTATAAAAAATCAATCGCAAAGAACATATTGACTTGTGAAGAAGAAGCGCTCAAAGTACCCAAATCGGATGTGCTGATTTATTACACCGAAGATGGGGCTAAAATCGCGGCTAGACCAAGTGGAACGGAACCAAAAATAAAGTTCTATGTAAGTGTGAACGCTGAATTGGATTCGGTTCAAAATGCACCAAAAGTAGAAGCAATTTTGGACCATAAAATCACGAATATCCTCACAGACTTAAATATTATTTAGTGAATAATTTCAGAAAAGTAATTCCCTTTATTCTACCGTATAAAAAGTATGCGTATTTGAATATATTGTTCAATGTATTGTATGCCTTTTTCGGAACATTGTCCTTCTTGGCTTTGATGCCAATGATGGACGTGCTTTTTGGACAGGCAAACAAAAACTATATTATGCCAACTTATGATGGTGTTTTTAGTTTGAAAAGATACTTGGGAGATTATCTGAATTATTATCTGACCATGACTACCGAGCAATATGGAATTGGCACAACGCTTTCTATATTAGTGGCTGGAATCATTTCTATTTTTCTTCTTAAAAATCTCTGCGATTATTTGGCGATGTTTTTTATTACATTTTTGCGCAATGGAATCCTTCGTGACATGCGAAACGCGATGTATAAAAAAACCATCGAATTACCTATTGCTTTCTTCTCAGAAAAAAGAAAAGGCGACACCATTTCGAGAATTGCAAGTGATGTAGCTGAAGTACAAAACTCGATGCTCTCTATCTTGGAGTTGATTGTAAAAGAGCCTTTGACAATACTTTTCACCATTATCGCCATGTTTTCTATCAGCGTAAAGTTGACCATTTTTGTTTTTATTTTCATTCCGGTTTCAGGCTATATTATTTCTTTAATTGGCAAGCAGTTAAAAAAGAATTCAACCAAAGCACAGCAAGAACAGGGGATTTTTCTTTCCACTATAGAAGAAACTTTAGGTGGATTAAAAGTGGTGAAAGGTTATAATTCGGAAAGTTATTTCAATCGGATTTTTCAGGAATCAACGGATCGCTTTTTTAAATTATCGAACAGAATAGGTAATAGACAAAATATGGCGTCGCCTATGAGCGAATTTTTAGGAATCATGGTAATTGCTATTCTTCTGTGGTACGGCGGACACATGGTTTTAATTGAAAAAACGCTGAAAGGTGCTGCATTTATAACCTATATGGGATTGGCCTATAATATTCTAACGCCAGCAAAAGCAATTTCCAAAGCATCATACGGCGTGAAAAGAGGAAATGCCGCAGCAGAACGGGTACTCGAAATTTTAGAGCATGACAATCCGATTACAAGTAAAGAAAATGCTGAGAAACCAACGGGATTTAGAGAGAATATTTCCATAAAAAATGTTCAGTTCAAATATGAAGAGGAACTGGTGCTGAAAGATTTTTCTTTAGATATTAAAAAAGGCCAAACGGTCGCTTTAGTCGGTCAGTCTGGAAGTGGAAAAAGTACCATCGCCAATTTATTAACTCGTTTTTACGATGTAAATTCTGGCGGCATTGCGATTGATGGGACGGACGTCAGAGATATCGATTTGCATGCCTTACGTTCGCTAATGGGATTGGTAACTCAAGATAGTATCTTATTTAACGACTCTATTAAAGCGAATATTTCACTAGGAAAACAAGACGCTACTGACGAGGAAATCATCGAGGCTTTGAAAATAGCCAATGCCTATGAATTCGTCAAAGATTTACCCAACGGAATTTACACCAACATTGGCGATAGCGGAAACAAACTTTCTGGTGGTCAAAAGCAACGATTGAGCATCGCGCGAGCGGTTTTGAAAAATCCGCCAATCATGATTCTCGACGAAGCCACTTCTGCTTTAGATACGGAAAGTGAAAAATTGGTGCAAGTAGCACTGGAGAACATGATGCAAAACCGAACATCAATAGTGATAGCGCATCGATTATCAACCATACAAAAGGCTGACAGCATTGTTGTAATGCAAAAAGGAAAAATCGTTGAGCAAGGCAATCATGAACAATTGATGGCGCTGAATGGCACATACAACAAGTTGGTAAACATGCAGTCTTTCGAAAACTAAACCCGTTTTTCATGTATAGTATCGACTCTAATATTAAGTTACCCGTCGATTCCAACACCATCTTATGGAAGTACTTAGACTTGTCGAAATTTGTCGATTTGTTGTTATATCGAAAATTATTCATGTCACGCTCTGATAAATTCGAGGATCAATACGAAGGCACCTTTAGCGAGCCAACTTTTGAAGAGATACGCAAACTATCTATCGACAATCCAGACTTTTTAGATTACTATAAAACACATCGAAAAAATGTAGTGATTAGCAGTTGGCATATCAACGAGTATGAATCTTTTGCCATGTGGCAGATCTTTACACAGAAAAGTGAAGGTTTGGCCATTCAATCAACGCTTGGGAGATTACAAAAAGCGCTAATTCCCGAAACGACCTATGTTCAACATATAGGAGAAGTAAACTATATTGACTACAAGAAAGAATATATTCCTTTTGACAATGCCTTTTTCCCGTTTCTTTTTAAGAGAAAAAGCTTTCAATACGAGCGTGAAATTCGAATAATCTCTGATGTCAGTCAACACAATTTAATGATCGACAATGGACTAAAAATAGAAATAGATCTCAATCAATTGATTGAAAAAATCTACATTCATCCGAAATCAGAAAACTGGTATAAAAACTTGGTCATTGAACTCGTAAAGCGTTTGGACTTTGATTTTGAAATTGAAAAATCAGATCTAGAAAGCGATATTCTAATCTAGAAAAAACTAAACCGGATTGTACTCGATAGATTTCCTTTCCTTGCCTGACAAATCAATAAAATAGTAGTGTAATTGATCATTTTTGTCAAACTCCCCATTCTTGTTCGTATCTTCAATCGTTCTATAATACAATCTATTGGTTGACTCCAATACTTTCCAGTCAATCAACTCTTGATAATCAAGCGAAATTTTTGTAAAACGATCTCCTGAAATATCACTCAGATACAAGGACTTGATGTCATTGTCATCCAATTTGACATCTTTATTGGTATCCATATCTTCTAAAACATACACCAAAATTTGTTGCTTGGTTTTATCCGCAATAGTCTTCAAATACGTTATTGATTGGATAAGCATGTCTTTATCAGTCAACGATGTAATAGAATCCTTGCCGACCTGTTGAAATTTTAAGTTTCTGATAAATCCTGTGATTTGATATTCACTATAATTTGAAATCTTATAGCTCAATTCATTTGATTTGGAAGAAGAATCATAATTTCTTGCCGATGCCATTAATTCACCAACAGGAAAAAGCAAATAATTAGTTCCTTCCATTTGAATAGGTAAATCTGCTAAGGCAATACGAGTGGTGTCTATTTTATTTACCGCAGCGCCCTTCGATGAATTTTCGTAGATTACTTTTGGTTTTTCTACTTCCTTCTTACAACTGAAGAAAAACACAGGCACAATCAAGAATACTATTTTTAAGAAACATTTCATTGTAATAAATTTGAAAGTTAAAAGTACAAATAAAATCTATATTCTAATAGATAGTTTCAAATTGAACACACGCGTCGTTAGGTAATTTGGTATTCCGTATTGGCTCTTGGTATAGGCATCTCTCACCCAAGTATTCGTAATGGCATTTTGGTTGTTGAACATGTTGAAAATCTCAAATCCAAGAGAAATATCTTGAAACTTCTTCAGCCAATGTCCTTCTCGACGTTGAGCATTTTTTTCTGTGAATA
>JBIKRP010000193.1:0-4894 GCA_044349145.1 Flavobacterium sp. | reverse complement strand
TACGGTGTTTTTCAATCATTATTTCGCCCACATGCGCAAGAAGAAGTGGCGTCAGAACCCGTTTACAAAGACATTGTGACAAAAGCAAAAGCCAAGAAACAAGTCGAATTGCGTTATCAAATGATGCCTTACAATTATACGTTGGCATTCGACAACAATCAAAAAGGAACACCACTGATGCGACCGCTATTTTTTGAAGAACCGACGAATTCTTCTTTAGCAACCGTTAGTGATAATTATTTGTGGGGAAATGACTTCTTAGTGGCGCCAATAATGAAATCGAACGTCACTTCAACATCGGTTTATTTCCCAAAAAATAACAATTGGTTCGATTTCTACACTGATCAAAAATACGAAGCTGGAATTACAAAATCTGTTTCAGTAACCGACGATCATATTCCAGTTTTTGTGCGTGGTGGTGCTTTTATTCCGATGATTAAGACCATTCAAAACACGTCGACTTATTCCTTGGCTAACTTTGATTTACATTACTATACCGATGACAAAACGGCGACGAGCTACGGTAAACTTTATAATGATAATGGTTCGACAGTACAAGCATATGAAAAAGGTGCCTATGAAATTTTATACTTCAAATCATCTAATACTGCCAAAGAACTAGCAATTACATTGATGGCTGATACTGGAAAAATATTTCAAGCGGTTTCAAAAAATGTAAATCTTATTATTCATCATTTAGATGCTAAAGTAAGTTCCGTTGTAGTGAATGGAAAAAGCACTCCTTATAAAATCATCAACAACAATACAATTGAAATCAACGTTTTCTGGGAAAAAGGAACCTCAAAAGACATTAAAATTCTATTTTAAAAAATGAAAAAAATCGCTTTACTATTCTTAATTCCATTGCTATTGAACTGCACTCAAAATACTGCTCAAAACAATGAAAAGCAAAAAGCAAAAACGCAAATTCAACACAAAGCACCTTTCGTTTGGGAAGGAGCCAATTTGTATTTTTTGATGACAGATCGCTTTTTAGATGGGAATAATACCAAAGAAGTATACTTTGATCGAACTCGAAATACAGCCACACTTCGCGGTTTTGAAGGCGGAAACATCAAAGGAATTATTCAAAAAATCGACGAAGGCTATTTCGATAAGTTAGGCGTTAATGCGATTTGGTTTACGCCTATTGTAGAACAAATTCACGACGGCGTTGATGAAGGAACTGGCGTAACCTATGGTTTTCATGGCTATTGGACGAGAGATTGGACCGCCATCGACCCAAACTTTGGAACCAAAAAAGACTTAGCGGAATTGGTTACAAAAGCACACGCAAAGGGAATCCGAATTGTCCTTGACGGGGTCATCAATCATACCGGACCAGTTACCGATATTGATAGCGTTTGGCCGAATGAATGGGTACGAACTGGACCCCAATGTGATTACAAGAATTACGAAAATACCACGGCTTGTACTTTAGTAAAAAACCTGCCTGATGTCCTAACCGAAAGCAACGAAAATGTTGATCTTCCTCCTTTTCTTATCGAAAAATGGAAGAAAGAAGGGCGATATGAAAATGAAGTAGCTTCTTTAGATGCATTCTTCAAAAGAACTGGTTATCCGCGAGCACCAAAATATTACATTATCAAATGGTTGACGGATTATATTCTAGAATTCGGCATTGACGGATATCGTGGTGATACTGTAAAGCACGTTGATGAAAGTGTATGGACGGATTTCAAGACGCAATGCGACTATGCTTTTGCCACTTGGAAAAAAAACAATCCAACGAAAGTACTTGACAATAATTCGTTCTATACCATCGGTGAAGTGTATAATTATAGCATCAGCAACGGACAAGACTTCGATTTTGGAGATCGAAAAGTCAATTACTTTACCCATGGTTTTAACAACCTCATCAACTTCGAGTTTAAGTGGAATGCTGCTCAAAAAAGTTATGAAGAGTTGTTTTCGATGTATTCGAACAAGCTTTCAAATGAACTAAAAGGATTTAGCGTCCTGAACTATATTTCTTCGCACGATGACGGAAAACCATTTGACCCGAAAAGAACGAAAAGTATAGAAAGCGGAACGAAACTGTTATTAACGCCAGGAATTTCTCAAATATACTATGGAGATGAAACGGGTCGATCACTCGTTATAGAAGGCACTCAAGGCGATGCAACGCTACGATCATTTATGAATTGGGAGGATGTAAAATCGAATCCTGAAACGCAAAAAATTCTATTACATTGGCAAAAATTGGGGAAGTTTAGAAAAAATCACCCATCAGTTGGTGCTGGAATTCACAAAGAAATCTCCAACAAACCGTATGTGTTTTCAAGAACATTCTCTAAGGGAAAATATGATGATCAAGTGGTTATTGGACTGGAATTAACTAAAGGAAAAAAAGAAATTCCAGTGGGTACGATTTTCAAAAACGGAAGTAAAATAAAAGACACTTATTCCGGAAAAACGGCAATAGTGGCAAAAGGAAAAGTGATTATAGATTCCGATTTCGATATGGTCTTGATTGAAAAGCTGTAACCTTTCTCTTGGTGTCTTGGCGAGTTAAAAACGAAATACATGCTAAAAATCGGACATCGCGGCGCCAAAGGACACGCTCCTGAAAACACCTTAATTTCTATTCAGAAAGCAATCGAATTGGGCGTTGACGGCATTGAACTCGATGTGCATTTGAGTTCTGATCTTCAATTAATTTGCATTCACGACGACACTTTAGACCGAACCACTTCTGGAACTGGGTTGGTAAATTCATTTACTTTAAGTGAATTGAAAGCGGTGCGAATAGAAAATCTTCACGAAATACCAACGCTCGAAGAAGTGCTGGATCTTATTGATAAGAAAATATTTATCAACATTGAACTCAAAGGGAAAAGCACGGCAAAACCAGTCGCCGCAATAATAGAACATTTCATCATAGAAAAAAATTGGAACTACAATCACTTCATTGTTTCAAGTTTTGATTGGAATGCATTGCAAGAAGTCCGTTCTTTGAATCCGAAAATCGCAATTGGCGTCTTGACCCAAACCGATTTAGGATTGGCAATAGCATTTGCTGATTTTATTAAAGCGAAAAGCATACATCCCTATTTTCATTTG
The DNA here is from genome assembly GCA_044349145.1 of Flavobacterium sp. Lineage (GTDB taxonomy): Bacteria > Bacteroidota > Bacteroidia > Flavobacteriales > Flavobacteriaceae > Flavobacterium. The sequence continues at coordinate 1,810 of JBIKRP010000193.1, read as the reverse complement.
CTAATCGAAGAGAATTCGACAGCAATCAACGAAAAAGGATTTCAAGTTTTTCCTTGGACGGTTAACGAACAAGAAGATATTTATAAAATAAAGTCATTGCAAGTACACGGAATCATCAGCGATTTTCCAGACAGACTATGAATCAAGATTTCGATATCATTATTGTAGGCGGTGGCGCTGCTGGATTTTTTAGTGCAATTAATATTGTCGAGAAAAAACCAAAACTCAAAGTAGCTATTCTCGAGCGTGGCAAAAACGTTTTAGAAAAAGTTCGCATTTCTGGCGGCGGAAGATGCAATGTTACCCATGCGTGTTTTGAACCCAATGAATTGGTTAAATTTTATCCTCGAGGCGAGAAAGAATTGCGTGGTCCGTTTCATCAATTTTGCTCCGGCGATACGATTGAATGGTTCGAGAAACATGGCGTTGAACTTAAAATTGAAGACGATGGCCGCATGTTTCCCGTATCCAATTCATCACAAACCATTATCGATTGTTTTTTGAACGCTACTCAAAAATTGGGCATTTCGGTTTTGACTGGACAAAGCGTTCAATCCATTTATAAAAAGGACAATTGCTGGAAAATCGAAACGCAAAGTGAACAATATCTGACAGAGAAGTTAATTCTAGCCACGGGAAGCAATCCGAAAATGTGGGAACTTTTACAAACCTTCGGACACGCAGTTGTGAGTCCAGTGCCATCGTTATTTACTTTCAACATCAAAGATCCGCGCATTAAAGATTTGATGGGCGTTTCTGCCTTAGCAACAGTTAAAGTAAAAGACACTAAGTTATCTGCAACTGGACCTTTATTAATTACCCATTGGGGCATGAGCGGGCCAGGCATTTTGAAATTGTCTGCGTGGGGCGCGAGAATTTTGCATGACAAGAATTATCAGTTTACCATTTATGTGAATTGGCTGAATGATCTGGAAACCGAAGATGCTGAAAAGTTGCTAAAAGAATTAAAAATCGAGCACGCGAAGAAAGCCGTTTCAAAGAAATCTCCTTTTGATTTCCCAAACAGATTGTGGGAAAGTTTGGTTTTGGCCTCCGGAATCGACACCTCGACTGCGCTCGGTGTGACAAAATGGGCAGACTTGTCCAAAATACAATTGCAAAGTCTAGCGCAGCAACTCACCAACGGCAGCTTTCAAGTAAATGGAAAAAGTACCTTTAAAGAAGAATTTGTTACGGCGGGCGGCATCGATTTGAAAGAGATTAACTTCAAAACGATGGAAAGCAAACTACACGAAAACCTTTATTTCGCAGGAGAAATCGTCAACATTGATGCAATTACTGGAGGTTTTAACTTTCAGAATGCTTGGACGAGTGGGTTTATTGTGGCGAATGCAATTACATCATCAACTTTAACGATTCAACCACCAAATACTTCCATTCAAAACAGCGGCAAAACTGACCCAAAGGATGTAGGGAATGAATAAGTAACCTGCAATTTTGTCAATCTTACCAAACTTCACATAAGTTTCGTAAATCATCAACCAAAGCAAAATGATTTCGATGAAGGCTAAAAATGGGTTTCTAATTCCGAAAAATAAGATAGACCACAGCGCGTTCAACGCCAATTGAATTACAAAAAATAATAATGCTTTTTTCACCGCTTCTTTTTCGTGATCGATTCGGTTCCACACCAAACCTGCAGCAACGCCCATCATCGTATATAGCAAACTCCAAACTGGTGCAAACACCCAACTTGGCGGATTGAAGCTGGGTTTGATTAAAGTCGGAAACCATGTGGTCACAGAAGATTGTGTAGCCATGCCCGACAAATACCCAACGGCGATACAAG
>JBIKRP010000192.1:0-4897 GCA_044349145.1 Flavobacterium sp. | reverse complement strand
CTTCTGCTATTTTTCCGATCTTCTTTGAAGCTTTGTTTACGGACCGCGACCACTATATTCATGTTTTTGGCACAGAATTGAAGAATTCGGCTTTAATTAGTTTCGTCACTGCTGCGGCTTTTTTGGTCGTTGCTTTTATTTCGCCACTTTTATCCGGAATCGCCGATTATGTTGGAAACAAAAAGAACTTCATGCGTTTTTTTTGCTACTTGGGAGCCATTGCTTGTATTGGATTGAATTGGTTTAACCTAGAATCTATATATAGTAGTTTGCTATTTTACTTTTTAGGTTTGATTGGTTTTTGGGGGAGTCTAGTTTTCTACAACTCTTACTTGCCAGACATTGCCTTTCCTGAGCAGCAGGATCAAATTAGCGCCAAAGGATATTCATTGGGTTATGTTGGTAGCGTGCTACTTTTGATAGTAAATTTAGCCATGGTGATGAAACCGCAATTATTTCACATTTCAGGAACTGAGGGTGAAGTAGCAATGAAAGCGATGCGGTATTCTTTTATAATGGTGGGGATTTGGTGGATGGTTTTTAGTCAATATACCTACTTTTATTTACCGAAAGGGAATGCCAATTCTAAAAGAAAAGTATCCAAAGATGTTATATTAAACGGCTTTAAAGAATTAAAGAAAGTGTGGCATTTGCTGGAAGAGAATAAGATACTTAAATCTTATTTGAAAGGCTTTTTTGTCTACAGTATGGCGGTTCAAACTGTGATGCTCATTGCTACGTATTTTGGAGCACAAGAAGTAGCATGGGAATCTAAAAGCCAAAGTACAATAGGATTGATAATTTGCATCCTATTAATTCAATTGGTCGCTGTCGTTGGCGCCACTTTTACGTCAAAAGCTTCTGAGAAGTATGGCAACATACCAACCTTAATCACCATTAATTGTATTTGGATTGTCCTATGTGGTTTAGCTTATTTCATCACTTTGCCTATTCACTTCTATGTTATGGCAGCCTTAGTGGGATTGGTCATGGGTGGAATTCAAGCGTTGTCTCGTTCCACTTATTCTAAATTACTTCCTGAAACAGAAGATACCGCCTCTTTTTTTAGTTTTTATGACGTAGCAGAGAAAATAGGGATTGTCATCGGAATGTGCGTGTATGGTATCATTGATCAAATTACAGGTAGTCCACGATTTGCGATTGTCTTTTTAGGCGTTTTCTTTGTGATAGGTGTCATTTTGCTAAAACGAATGCCAAAAAAAAGCGCTTTACCTAAATAAAGCGCCTCTTCCAATTTACCTTTTATAAATTTAACCTTTGGAAATATCCCCTGAACCTGTCACTTTTGTATCTTTCTTCGCGGGATCTCCAAAGTAGGTAATATCTCCTGAACCAGTGACACGGGCTTCAAGATTATCAGTGCAATATACTTTGCAATCGCCCGATCCCGTGACATTTACTTCCGCATTGTTGCTTTTTAATTTAGCCGCGTTCAAGTCGCCTGAACCAGTAACTTTGCATTGAATGTTGGTGCTATCTCCAGACAGCATCAAATCGCCAGATCCTGAAACCGACGCTTTTAAATTTTTTGCATCGACAGTTAGTCCAATATTACCAGAGCCAGAAAGATCGCAGATAAAGTTGTCCGTTGTTATTTTGTTTTTTGAATTAATATCGCCGGATCCGGACAGTGAAACTTCATTTAAACTTTCAAACGGAACAGTGATTTGTACTTTTTTTCCATTGCTTGGTACAATATATTTTCCTTTTTCGGCAGCTATTTTTAGCGCATTATTTTCGACGGTAAATGTTATAAATTCAATGATATTCTCTTCGCCTTTTATCATAATTTTTCCTTCTTCTCCGCTTTGGAGGTCGACATCAAAAAAGCCATTAACCAAGACTTTGTCGTAACTTGCTGTATTGATATTCTTTGAAATGACGTGCCCATTTCCTTTGATTTTTTCTCTGGAATTCCATTGCGAGTGACTGTAAAATGGAATAAAGAACAAACTTGTCAGCAGTAAAATTGAATTTTTCATAAGGTTTGATTTAATGATGATTGAAACTAAAATTGATTATCGTTGCATTAGCGAAACATTGCCGTAGTCGGATTGAATAGACACTTTGTTGACGCCACTTTTTTTATAGTATCCTTGATAAATTTTTGAAAAGGATTTTTCTTGTTTTGAATTGAACTCAAAATCGCCGCTGTATTTGAGATTGGCATATCTTAGATTGATATCGAAGTTAAAGGCAAAGTTGTGATGGTAGGCGAGTTCAATCGCAGTATATTCTGCATTAATACTAATAGCCTTTGCTTTTTCATCAATCTCTGCAACAACAATCTTACTATAATCTGTGTTGATTTGCAATGCATTCGAAATTTGATTGATCTTGATGTTTAAATAGTCGCCATCACCTTCTAAATTTGTGATGTTTCCTACATTCAGCTTTGCGTAGTTGCTGCTGTATTTAAGGTTAGTTCCATTTCCCAGACTACAATCGGTGTAGTCGGAATGAAGCGTTAAGCTTCCAAATTCCTTTAATGTAAATCCCGAGTAGTCTGCCGAAATCGTTCCTGTTTTAATATATTCTATCGAAGATTTGGTACAATAATCAAATGAGATTTGGTTTGAGTTTCCATTAAGTCTTCCTAAAGTAATCTTCCCATAATCGCAAGACATATTGGTGTTTGAGAACAAATCCGTGGTAATAATCGATCCGTAATTATTTTTGATTTTTACAGTTCCATTCTTTGGTATCTTGACCGTGTAATTGATTTCAAAACTGTTGTTTTTAGAATTGTTGCCTTTCAATGAACTCCCGAAAATTGTTTCCGCGCTGACCATTGATTTGAGGGCTTCGATTTCAACGTCGATTTCGTCAATTTTTTTCAAAACCCATTTTTCGTTGTCGCCGCTTACTTTAATAACGATGCTTAGCTCAATTTTGTCTTCCTCCCAGGTCGTTACATAGACATTTCCATAGGAGTTTTTTACAGAAATACCTGCATCGCTATTGACGATATACGCTTTCTTTATTTCTTTTTGTTTGGTATATTTTCCCAAATCGATCTCGTTTCCAAAGACGAGAATCGGCAGCAGTAGGAGTGCATACACTAATTTAGATTGTTTTTTCATGATTTGTGGTATTTAATTTTTCTGTATTATCTAATTGTTTAAGGACGTTTTCAAGAAATTCGATCCTTGTCTTAAAGTTGTGAATCATGGCATAAATGATTTGTTTGTTTTCGCCATTTTCGACTAGTTCTCTCTTTATTTTTTCATAATCAGCGTCCATTTGCTGCATCTGTTTTAGTGCATCATTAACTATTTTTTCGTTCAAAGGAGACTTTTTTTCTTTGATCTGGATTAATTCATTTTGAACCATCGCGCTAAATACCGAATCGGTTCTTTGTGTTTCCGCAGAAGCCAATTTGAAACCTTTGGTGGGTTCGTTTTTGTTTAATAGAAAGAACAAACCAACAAGAAGCAAAATGGAAGCCGCAATGGATATTTGGTACCAAGTTGATTTTGTCTGATTTCTCGATTTTTGCTTGTTGAGAAATCGTTCCTGATGATGCTGTGGCAACTCTTGAATATCCCATTGATTTTCAAAGTTTTCAAACAATTTTTCGATTGGATCATTTGTCTTTTTCATTTTTCTTCTTTTTAAATTACGTCTTGAAGCGCTTTTCTAAGACTTTCTTTTGCTCGACTCAGCGTGGTGCGACAATTGGCGTAACTAATGTTTAATATTTCACAAATTTCTTCCTGGTCATAACCTTCTATAAAAAACAAGGTAAGTACCATGCGGTAATTGTCTTTTAGGTTTTGAATGGCGCCAAGTACTTGTGCCACTTTTAGATTTTGAAATTCTATTTCTGGTTGGACCGTATTTTCTTCCTCTACTTTATAAATTACTCGGTCCAGTTCTTCTAATTGAAATGCTGAATTTTTTTTATAGAAGTCGATACTGTGATTAATAATAATTCGCTTCAACCATGCGCCAAAAGCTACTTCTTGTCGATAATCATCCAACCTCATGAATGCTTTTAGAAAGCCCTCTTGCATAACGTCTTCTGCATAATGTTCATCTTTTACAATACGAAAAGCGATGTTAAACATGGCTTTACTATATCGTTGATATATTTCAAATTCAGCCTTTTGACTTTTTTGTTTGCAAAGGGCAAGTAATTCTTCAATATTTAAGTTAGATAAACTCAATCGGCCAATGTTATTATTTAAGAGCAAAGACAGTACTTTTTTTTTGTTGTTACAGTTTTTTTATTTTTTTTAATTACTTGTCATGAAATAATTATATTTGAAAATTAATAAATTATGAAATGAAATCAACAAAATTAACCTTGCTCGTCGCACTGTTTACCTTATTTCTTTTTAATTCTTGTAACGGTGATGACGAACCCATAGACCCAGCTTTATTAGTTCCAACGTCACCGTTGTGTGATGCGCCAGCTTTTTTTAGAGTGAGTTCCTTTATCAATAACAATACGGTTCGGATTGAATGGGATAAGACTTCTGGGAATGAATGGGAAATTGAATATGGCGTTAGTGGTTTTGCAAGAGGAAACGGCACCACTATTGATTTTACAGCGACTAGTAGCTTGATTAACGGTTTGAATTCGACGGTAGATTATGACTTTTATATTCGTACTAAATGCGCTGATGATGATTATAGCGTTTGGGTTGGCCCTGTTTCTCCTGGTGATCAACTTGCAACTTGCACGGCTCCTACCAATGTCGCCGCCGTTAGACTCGCAACAGATGCGACTAAAGTTACCGTGACATGGGTGGGCACAGCAGACGGAAATTCGTATCAAGTGCAATATGGGAATGCTGGTTTTACTATTGGTAGTGGAACTATTTTAGCTACTTCAACGCAGTCAAAAGTAGCTAAAATAGTTCCACTACCA
>JBIKRP010000191.1:0-4908 GCA_044349145.1 Flavobacterium sp. | reverse complement strand
TTTGTTCTTTGCTTTTAGCGCCCGAACAAAATCGGTATCCTCAATCAAGAAATAATGAAAGCCTTTGATGTATTCTTGCGGTATTTTAAGAGAATTCGTATAAAATTTTTCTTCAAACCATCCATCTAATCGTAATAACAACCGCTCTTTTTTTTCTGCAACGACTTCCTTTTTGAGCATGGTTGTTCTGCCAGAAATAGCATTTAGAATTGGGTTCAGCGGAACTAATCCGCCGCCGGTTGTGGCTTCATGAAGCCGTCTTTCAGCTGGTGAATACTTTTTCTGACCTTGCGGAATGATGCCTAAGTTTTCTGCAGTAATACCAGGATTTTCATTGACTTTTACTTCTTTTAAAGGAATGATACTAGCGCTCATCTTGACAACAATAAAAGCCTCAGTTAAGTCTTCAGCGTCAATCACTTTTCGCTTTGTTTCAAGATTTACTGAGGAAAAAACTAAGGCGTCACCAATATTTACTGGAATGGCAAACGCTCCTTCTTGATTAGTAGACACTGATGTATTGTTGGCACTATTGGCGACATTCACATTTTCAATTAAAGCACCATCAACCATTACTTTTCCCGTCAGTAATTTCTGTGAGACCACTATCTGAATACCTAAAGAGAAAAAGAAGATGAAAAGGGTTCGCAATGTCAATGAATCTTGATTTTATTTTTTTTCTAAAGTCGTTAATTTCTTAAAATCAATATTTTCCTCAATCAGGAAATCCATCAACTCAAATTCAGATTTAGATTTCATGACTTTAGCCACTCTTGAATCGTTCTCGCAGTACAGCAAAAAAAGTTTAATTTCATCATCTTGAAGTTTCAACGTACTGTTAAAAAAAGAGTACTTTATTTTCTTCATGACTAATTCAGTAAATGTGGTGCTGGAAGTTAAATCATTCTTGTTTGGATTGTTTTTTCGGAGCAATTTCATGACGTCTTTGTACATTCGAACGAAATCCATTCCATTTTCTGTCACATTCGTTGGCATTACGGTATTTTTTGGAGAAGATTGACCGTCATCAACATACTTCTTATCAATAATGTCTTGTTTGCTGCCAGAGATGGGTTTGAGATTCCTATTTGATTCAATAACCACCTCCGTCAATTGATTGGTGAATGTCTGCAACTTTATCTTGATTTCAGCAGCTTTGATGTCGTCTGCAGAAAGCACTATTCGTTTTGATCTAAATAACAAACTTGAAAATACTAAAGTGTCATTTTCTCTCGCTTTGATATCGAAATATCCGTTTTTTTTCAACACTGCTCCTACCTTGGCACTGATATTAAAAACCACCACATCCTCAACGGGAATAGAATCATTCATTGCTTGCCCATGAATAATTTTTCTCGAATTTTCTTGGGCATAAACTATAGTGCTGAACAAAATCAAGGCTAAGATTCCGAAAGTCTTTTTCATAATGAAGAAATTTAAATTAGAATTTCACAAGATTGAAATCAAAAAATGACGATTGAAATTCAATTTTCAACTACTAACAAAGCTAGTGATTTATCACCTCTTTATCTGCAAATTCTTCTATTTATTCCGCCCAATTTGGCAATGCAGTACAATTTCAGCAAAAATAATTGGGTGTAATCCTAATTGTTTGCCAACAAAACGGTAAGTCTGTGTTAAATTTAAAAACCGATACCCTCTTTTCAAAAGGAAAAGGTTTTTATCTTTAGCCCATTAATGACCCTATTATGAAAAATCTAATTATTGCAAGCACATCGACGCTTCATGGTGGTGGATATTTAGAATACATTCTACCCACGTTGAAAACGCACTTTGAAAACTGTAAGTCTATCCTATTTATTCCCTACGCGAGGCCTGGTGGAATTTCTCATGAAGACTATACTGCAAAGGTTCGAAGTGTATTCGCACAACTCGATATAGAAGTAAAAGGACTTCACGAATTTGAAGATCCGATAAAGGCGATTGAAGCAGCACAAGGAATATTTACCGGAGGAGGAAATACCTTTCTTTTGGTTTTTCAATTGTATAAAAACAAGTTAATGGATGTCTTGGCGCAAACTTTAAAAAATGGTACTCCGTATTTAGGAACTAGTGCTGGCAGCAATATTACAGGATTATCGATGCAAACAACGAACGATATGCCCATCATTTATCCGCCGAGTTTTCAGACGTTGGGATTAATACCGTTTAATTTGAATCCACATTATTTGGATCCGGATTTGCAATCGAAGCACATGGGAGAAACGAGAGAAACACGCATTAAAGAATTTCATGCGTTTAATTCCGTCCCTGTACTTGGACTAAGAGAAGGAAGTTGGTTAGAAGTTACCGGAGAACAAATAATACTTAAAGGCGAATTGTCTGCACGATTGTTTCAACAGAACAAAGATCCCGAGGAACTCGCAAGCAACAGCGATTTGAGTTTCTTAGCTCGGTTGTAAAAAAAAATAGACATAAAAAAAGTCGCTCAAGGAGCGACTTTTTGCTATTTAAAAGTAAAATTATACTTCCAATACACTGTTTTCAGCACCTGCGAATTCATTAAATCTGTAAGAGTCTGCTTCAACTTCATTTACAAAAGCACCATCAATTACATATTTGAACTCATAAGAAGCGTCTTTGTTCACGTCAAAAACACCTTTAAAAGTACCATTTTTTAGTTTACTCAATTCACCTTCTTTTGGGTTCCAGTTATTAAAATCTCCAACAACTGCTGCATTATTTGCCTCTTTCGCTTCAACTGTAAAAGTTACTTTGCAAACTGGCTTAGTTTTTATAAATTGTTTCTTTACTGACATAACTATTTCATTTTTAATGTTATGGGGCAAAGTAAATAAATTCTCTGCTATATTTAACAGAGGTAAGAACGATTTAAGAAAATGACAAAAACCAGCGTGAAAAATAGTTGTATTCTTAATTATTAAGCTATAAAATTTCCAATCTGAAACAAGAAAACGTTTTAGTTCTGAATTATCTTTAGATGAAAAAAAGTCGATTTTTGAATAAAATGATTGCACTTAATTCAAAAATAGACTTATAAATATCAATAAGGCAATTGATTCTCTAATTTTGAGGCCCGGCTTTGACTAAGTTTTGCCCTTCTGTATTGTCTGTATATTGTTTAAAATTGGCAATAAACCTTGCAGCTAAATCTTCTGCTTTCGCATTCCACTCGGATGCATCCGCGTAAGTTGCTCTTGGATCTAGAATCGAAGCATCTACATCATGAAGTGCTGTTGGAACTTCAAAATTAAACACAGGAATCATCTTAGTTTCCGCTTTTTCGATAGAACCGTCTAGAATCGCATCGATAATGGCGCGTGTATCTTTGATTGAAATTCTTTTTCCAGTTCCGTTCCAACCGGTGTTGACCATATACGCTTTCGCATTGTGCTTCTCCATTTTCTTTACCAATTCCTCTCCATATTTCGTAGGATGCAAGGTTAAGAATGCTTTACCAAAACAGGCGGAAAAAGTAGGTTGTGGCTCTGTTACTCCTCGTTCTGTCCCTGCTAACTTAGCCGTGAAACCAGAAAGAAAATAGTACTTAGTTTGCTCTGGAGTTAATTTTGAAACTGGTGGCATGACACCAAAAGCATCTGCTGTTAAGAAAATAACTTTTGTAGCATGTCCTGCTTTAGAAATTGGTTTTACAATATTATGTATATGATTGATTGGATAAGAAACTCTCGTGTTTTGAGTTACTGAACCATCTTTAAAGTCAATTTTTCCGTTGGCGTCAACAGTAACATTTTCTAGTAATGCATCTTTCTTGATAGCTTCGAAAATGTCTGGTTCATTTTCTCGACTCAAGTCGATGGTTTTTGCATAACATCCACCTTCAAAATTGAAAACACCGTCATTATCCCAACCATGTTCGTCATCGCCAATCAATTCTCTTTTAGGATCGGTAGATAAAGTGGTTTTGCCAGTTCCAGACAAACCGAAGAAAACTGCGACATCTCCATCCTTTCCTTTATTCGCGGAACAGTGCATGGATGCAATTCCTTGTAATGGCAAATAATAGTTCATCATGGCGAACAACCCTTTTTTCATTTCGCCACCATACCAAGTTCCACCGATTAGTTGGATTTTCTCAGTAAGATTAAAGGCAACATAAACTTCAGAATTTAAACCATGAGCAGCATAATCTTTAAAACTAGTTTTGGACGCATTCATTACAATAAAATCTGGCGCGCCAAAACTTTCTAATTCTTCTTCCGTGGGACGAATAAACATATTCTTTACGAAATGAGCTTGCCAAGCCACTTCCATAATAAAACGCACTTTTAAACGCGTGTTCTCATTAGCGCCACAAAACGCATCAATCACAAACAATCGCTTTCCGGACAATTGCGTTAGTGTAGTTTCTTTTAAGGCATTCCATGTGGTTTGTGAAATTGGTTTATTATCGTTGACGGCTTTTTCCGAATTCCACCAAATAGTATCTTTTGTAATGCTATCTTCAACAATGTATTTATCTTTTGGAGAGCGACCGGTAAAAACACCTGTCATTACATTTACCGCTCCTAATTCTGTCAGCTGTCCTTTTTCAAAACCTTCTAACGTTGGCTTTAATTCTTCTTGGTATAAAAAGTCATAAGATGGATTGTAGATAACTTCCGCTGCGTCTTTGATACCGTACTTTTCCAACGAAATCGATTTCGTAATTTGGGCGTAATTCTCCATAAAATTGTAATTGTATTGTGTTTAAATTAAAGCACAAAAGTAAAAATAATATTTTACCTAGATTTAGAAACTTGAAATATTATGATTTTTTCTTCAAAAAATCGATGAACAGACACATCCACCCGACAATCAATAACAGACCGCCAATTGGGGTAATAAATCCAATCTTCTTGAAGTCGAAAGTGGTTAAGTCATTCGTCGCCAATAAATAAATAGATCCAGAAAAGCATAAAACCC
>JBIKRP010000190.1:0-4913 GCA_044349145.1 Flavobacterium sp. | reverse complement strand
ACACTTGCTAAAACTTATGGCTAGTTTTTCGGTAAATTGTTCGTTTACTTTTCATAACTTCGCTTGGGCGGTTATGGAAAAAAAGCTTTCCATAAGCCGCCACAAGCTCTAGCAAGGAAACGTTATGCGATAGCTGCAAATTGGAATAGAAAAATTAATATAAAGAAATGTGAAAGAAGTAATTAAAAAATATGTCATCTTACTAATTTTAATTAGGCTATTGATTCCAATTATTCCAGCAATTATATTGCAACTTTTTCCCGACTTGATGACTTTTCAAAACTCAGATGGAGGAAACATAAACTATGGGATTGGTTACTTAGAATTTGGAATGAGATATTTCTCAAATATTATTGCTGCTATCATTATTTATTACGATTTACAAAAACTCAAAATAAAATCAATTTCAATTTTAATACTAACTATTTTCTCAAGTGCAACAGGAATTTTTTTTCTCCTAATTTTAGCTTTTGAAAAAAATAACATTTTAAAAAATGGAAAGCAGTATGTTAAAACACTTGACTAAATATATAATTGTAATGACAATTGAAAGTTTAATATTTTTTCCTTGGATATTTATATTAGATTTAGACAATCATCAAAATTTCAAAAACTTTGAAAATCTTCAAACTTACAGCGAATACTTTGTAAAAGTATTGATTGTCATATTTCTGATTATAGATTTTAGAAAATTTAAATTACCATATCTATTCTTGGTTTCTATTGCAAGCCTAATAAATCCATTTATTGGAACAATAATTTTTGCATTGTTGTTTTTGGAAAGTCAAAAGAGTGCCACCGCATAACACTTGCTAAAACTTATGGCTAGTTTTGCGGTAAATTGTTCGTTTACTTTTCATAACTTCGCTTGGTCGGTTATGGAAAAAAAGCTTTCCATAAGCCGCCACAAGCTCTAGCAAGGAAACGTTATCTCCGATGGCTCCGAGCTGCATCCAAATTCACAAGTGAATTTACGAAGATGGAAAATTGGAATTCTAAGAACTATTTAAAGAATTATTATTTTGACTTTTGTGCGATCAAAAAATGAAAAAATGGAGTAAATAAAATTGACAAAAATTCTATTGAAAAAATAGAGAATTGAAAGGTGGAAAAAATAAAAATTGAGCGTGAAAGTATTTAAAAAAAATAAAAGTGAAACTTGCTCGCGCGCCAGTTTAAAAGCAAGTCGGACATCGCGCGTAGCGCGATTTTTTTTTTGAATTTTAAAGAAGCAAAATTGAAAAAACTGGAGTGAAAAATTGAAAAAATGTACGCCAATTGGAATGGAAAATTGAAAAAAAATAGTTTTGCCTGCCAATGTTTGTGTGTCGCCACCGAAGATAACAGCGGCTACGAGCAATTGCTGGTTTATCTTAGATTGAAACTATTTTTTTCATAACTTCGTTCGCGGTAATGGAAAGTAAACTTTCCATAAGCCGCAACTGCGCGTGAGCCGCGGAACGTTAGCAGAAACCCACTCTCGAACGAAATAAAAAATAAATGTTTTCCGTTCTGTTTTCCCCAAGGAAAACAGTACGGAAAACCCTTATTATATTTTAAAAAGTAATTGTAACTTTCCGAAAATTCAAAATTTATCAATACTTACAAAAAATTGGTATTTACAATGTTGTCGTTTTAATTTCTTCGAAACTAATTCCGCTACCCAATAACAAAGAGATTTAATCTATGACATAAAGCACCTAAAAAAGAGAAAGCCACAACGGGATGTAGTGACTCTCAAAGTCAAAGTAAACAATCTAGCAAAAAGTTTATTTAACAAAACAAAATTAGTAAAACAACTTTTTTAAAGTCGGAAACAAATAAGTTAATTTTAAGACAAGTTCATTTCGATAAAAATCTCTAAATAACAACATATATGAAAAAATTACATTTAACACTAGTATCATTTTTAATTTTTTTTCTACTGAGTATCGTCACAATTTATGCTCAAGATGATAGTTTTGGCTGTGGAACTGAAATACCTGATTCTCCACAAAATCGACTAACGTATTTGAACAGCACTACATATTCTGGTTCAACTGACCCAGCATATTTAGCTTCTTTTCCGCCAATAAGTTTTGATATATACTTTTGGATTGTAAATAGAACTGATGGCTCAAATGCCTATACAGTTAGTTATCAAACGATACTCGAAAATATGAAGAGAATAAACGATCTTTACAGACCCATGGGAATTTGTTTTGTTTTGAAAGGCTATGATTTTATAAATAACACAAACTATTATCAAAACGCAAGCTATTCTCAAATACCTTATTATGTTCCCAATTGTTTTAATGTTTATGTTCCCAATACATTGTCTGCAGGAAATGGAGCAACATCGCTTGGCTTTAATAAGTTAGGCGTGCGAATGGAACGATTTATAAGTATATGGCAATTTAGAGCAGGAGACGTACTTGCACATGAATTAGCACATGATTTCTATCTCTATCATCCTTGGGGAGATGACAATAACGCATTAGATACATTAGAGCATGTTACACGAGATCCTTTGAATCCAAATTATAATGCACTAACCATAGCTGATTTTATTGCAGATACACCTGCTATGGCCAGTTTCTATGCTGAAGCAGGTAGTAATGGTATTGATACCGTAGTAAATATTGACGATTGCAATTATATAGGTACAAATCAAGATAACCTTGGTGTCCCATTTGAATTAACTCCAACAGATGTAGGTAACGTAATGTCTTACACTTATGGTTCATGCATCGATAAGTTTACGACAGGGCAAGGTATAAGAATACGAGAATGGATAGCCGACCCAGCAAATGCCGGTAGATTATCCTTGTCTGCCAAAAGGACGAATACAAGAAACGTTGATCTTTACATTAAAGATTCTGCCGAAGATTTTGGAGAAGAACCTAATGTGGTTAGTCCTTTCACATGGAGTAGCCCAGATATTTGGGTAAGACACCAACAGGATTATAATCCTGAGCATCAAAATCCTGAATATCATCCTACGCAGCCAAACTATATACATATAAAAATCGGAAATAAAGGTTGTGGCACTTCATCAGGTACTGACCAATTAAAAGTTTATTGGTCTAAAGCAGCAACTTCCCTAGGTTGGGACTTTCATTGGGTAGGAAATACTTTTGTAAATGGCGCTTCAATGGGCGATCTAATCGGGACTTTTACTATTCCACCTATTGAATCTAACAAGGAGATTGTTTTAGCTGTGCCGTGGATTGTTCCTAATGGAGTCGATTACCAAGATATTAATTCCGACCCTTGGCATTTTTGCTTATTATCTCGAATCATTTCTAATGATGATCCTATGACTTTTCCAGAAATTGAATGGTTGGGAGTAAATGTTCCAAACAACAATAATATAGCTCAAAAAAATGTTACTGTTGTTGATATAGACACTGCTACTTTAGGCGACCCTATTGGTGGCGTTGTGGCAGTAGGAAACGTTTTTAGTGAAATTAAGACATATTCTCTCAATTTAATTCCTGATAGCAAAGAGATTGGAAAGAAAATATTCGAAGAAGCAGAAGTAAGTATAAAACTAGATGAAACCTTAATGAGAGCTTGGTCAGACGGAGGAAAAATTGGCAACGATATAAGATTAGTTAGTGATAATAAAATTATTGTAACAGGGCATAATGCACGATTGGATAATATTAGATTTAACCCAAATGAAATAGGCACTCTCAATTTAGAATTTAACTTTTTAATCAAAGAAATTACCAGTAAAGATCACTTTACATATCATGTTATCCAAAAAGAAAATTTAACAGAAAAAATAATTGGCGGAGAGACCTACGAAATTTATAAGCACACAAGAAATCTTTTCTATGCTGATGCTGGCGGAGATAAATTGACCGACAAAAATATGCCCATAACACTAAGCGCAGAAGACATCAATGAACCAGCTCTTTATAATTGGTATGATAACAGCGGAAATCTGGTATATGAAGGTTTAAATTTTGTGGTTTCTGTTGAAGCAGGAAAAAAATATAAGCTCGAAGTCATTGCGCTTTCTGACGGATATAAAGACTATTCTGAAATAGAAGTTAATCTCAAACCCAACACAATTTCAGGTATTCTTCCAAATCCAACAAACAATCACTCAATTTTCAACTACAAGATTAATCAAGGCGATTCAGCATATTTATCAATAAATCCACTATACACTTCAAATGGAATTTCTCAAAATTATATTTTAGATATTACCCAAAGCGAAATAACAATTGATTTTAATAATTATCCAGAAGGAGTTTATTTAGTATCTTTGATTACAAATGGACAAATTTCTGACACAAAATACATTGTTAAACAATAAAATACTTGTCTTATGAAAAAATTATTCCTCATTTTATTGCTCTTAGTAGCAAAAAGTAAATCAATTGCTCAAATAACCCTCATTCCAGATTATCGCTTTGAGCGGGCGCTGATTGATTTGGGTATAGATTCAGATTCGACAATCAATGGCCAAATTCTAACTAGTGACGCATTGTTGGTAACACAGTTAGAATTATCAAGCAATACATTGCCGAATTATCCGTATCCACCCTTTGATGACATATATCAAGGTATGATTCATGATTTAACTGGCTTAGAAGCGTTTGTTAATCTTGAACGACTTGAAGTCCACCGAACCTTGATTGAAAACTTAAACACCGATAATTTAATCAATCTCAAATACCTAGACTGTGTTGATAACATGCTTACGTCGATCAGTGTATCAAATAATCCATTATTAGAATATATTGATGTTACAAGTGAGGGCGATTTGTATCCGATAAATGATATAAGTGAAATCGATTTGAGCAACAATCCAAACATTCAAACAATATTCGCTTCTGGTTTGGATAGAATCAACCTAAACAATAATAACAACAATCCAAATACAGTTATTAATGTATATTGTACATATTGTTTTGAAA
>JBIKRP010000189.1:0-4927 GCA_044349145.1 Flavobacterium sp. | reverse complement strand
AAAAAAACACCTCAAGAAATGAGATGTTTTTTTATTATAGGTTGGCGAAATATTATTTCTTACTCCACTCTATTATACTGTCATTGTTCATCTTTACATAGTCATCATTTTTCTCTTTTACTGCAGCTTCTAAGGAGATTTTAGCTGTTTCGATAGCACCTTTTTTGTCTCCAAGTTTTGCTTGTATCAATGATTTTTGACGGGTGTACCAAAATGGTTTGTCTTTATTTAAATCCAATGCTTTATTAACATATTCTAATGCTTTATTCATATCGCCATTGGATTGATAGAAATACTGCGCTGAAGAAAAATAATCACCTGCTGTTGGACCTGCCAACGCTTTATCAATGCTTGCCATCGCTGTTTTTTGAGTTGGAACTTCAAACTTCAAAGCAACAAATGTTTTTTCCCATGAAAACTCCAAATGAGCAAAGTTGTTATCCAAATTATTAATACCAATTGTAAACGATTCAACTGGAGCACTCAAAATTTTTGTATCAACATTGGTACTCAACGCTACATTTTTTTCATTCCAATTCTCTGGTGTACCCCAGTTCTCTGTGTCTGTATAAAAAATAACTTCCCACATATCAACTTTTGGTGTGACGAAAATGGCATATTTTCCTTTTTTTAGGGTTTGACCTTTAATAACAACATCATCTGAAAAGGTAATCATACTGTTTTGATTCGCTCCGGTTCTCCACAATTTACCATAAGGAACCAAGTTACCAAATACAGTTCTTCCTTTCATACTTGGACGAGAATATTCAATAGTTACATCTGTTAAGCCTACTTTTTGCTCTACAGTGCATTTTGGACTAGGAGCTGGCGTCTTTACTTGGGCTTCGATTTGAAATGATACCAAGACCATTACAATCCCTAAAATAATTTTTTTCATGTTGATTAATTTTATGTTTGTCCAAAAATACTAATTCATCTATTTAATAGTGTTAATTATTGTATAATTTCATCTTACTTCTGTTTAAGCTTTCATTACATTTGCTAAACAATTTTATTTTAGCTTTCTCATGAAAATCTACACAAAACGAAGCGTTCAAAATCTACCGATTTCTCTTAACGAAGCATGGGATTTTCTTTCTGACCCGAAAAATTTAAAGATGATAACACCAGAATATATGGGTTTTATCATTGAGTCTGGCGCAGATCGCCCTATGTTTCCTGGACAAATAATACAATATATCGTGACGCCTGTCATGGGAATCAAAACCAAATGGGTCACTGAAATTACTCATGTTCACGACAAACAATATTTCGTTGATGAACAGCGATTTGGTCCCTACGCTTTATGGCACCACAAGCACTTCATTAAAGAAATTCCGGGTGGCGTGGAAATGGAAGATATTATTGATTATAAAATACCGATGGGTTGGCTAGGTCAGTTGGTGCATCCTATTATTGTAAAACCCAAGCTGGATGAAATTTTTGAATACAGAAGAAAAAAATTAATTGAACTTTTTGGCGAATTAAAATAAAATGAAAAATATACTACTCATTGGCGGGTCCTACGGAATTGGATTATCAATTGCCAAAGAACTACAAGATAACCATCATGTCTTTGTTGCCTCTAGGACCTCGGAAAATTTAGATGGATTAAATGTAACTTACATTCCTTTCGATGCTTCAACTGATACTTTGGACTCGGCAAAATTACCCACAGTAATTGATGGCTTAGTCTATTGTCCCGGTAGCATCAATCTTCGTCCATTCAAAGGATTAAAAATAGAGACATTTGAAAGTGATTTACAGATTAATTTTATTGATATGGTCAAAGTGGTTCAAACTATTTTGCCTCAATTAACCGCTTCCAATCAATCGAGTATTGTTCTTTTTAGCACGGTCGCTGCTTCGATGGGAATGCCTTTTCATACCAGTGTCGCCGCTGCAAAAGCCGCAGTTGAGGGATTTGCAAAAGCTTTGGCTGCTGAATATGCTCCAAAAATCAGGGTAAACGTCATTGCGCCTTCATTAACCAATACGCCATTAGCTGATAAGTTCTTAAACAATGAAGTCAAGCAAGAGAAATCAGCAGAAAGACATCCGTTAAAGCGATTTGGACAACCTGAGGATTTGGCTCAAATGGCAACTTTCTTATTGAGCGACAATTCATCTTGGATGACTGGACAGATTCTTCATGTAGACGGTGGAATGTCGACACTATTGGTTAATTAATTATATTCGTTATTATATGAATATATATTGGTTTCGCCGTGATTTGAGATTGGAAGACAATAAAGCACTTTTTGAATCCTTTCAAAATGGAGAAGGTGTTTTACCTGTTTTTATATTTGATTCCTTTATCTTAGATCAACTTCCAAAAGATGACGCGCGCGTTTCTTTTATTTACGATTTATTAGCAAATATAAATTCGGAATTACAAAAAAAAGGGAAATCATTGGCGGTCTTTTTTGGAGAACCAATCGCAATTATTGAAAAGCTAATTACCGAAAACAGGATCAAAAGTCTTTATGCCAATAGAGATTACGAACCATACGCGCGTCAACGAGATAAGGCGATTTACGAATTATTACAGTCTCACAACATCGAATTCAAAAGTTACAAAGATCAACTGATTTTCGAAAAAAGTGAAGTCACCAAAGACGATGGATTACCTTATGTTGTTTTCACTCCCTACTCCCGAAAATGGAAAGAAAACTTCAAAAAAAATCAAATACAATTCTCAGCTTCAGAAAATCATTTAGATAACATTTCTGCTCATAACTATCCTTTTTTAAGTTTAGAAGAAATCGGTTTTGAAAGGTCTTCCATCAAAGTCATACCTTTCGATGTTTCTAAAAATCTTATACAAAATTATGAGGCGACACGGAATTTTCCTGCTGTAAATAAAACTTCCTATCTCGGCGCTTATCTCCGATTCGGTGCGGTAAGCATTCGAAAAATTGTAGCAATAGCGATACAAGAAAAAAATGAAACGTTCCTCAATGAACTCATTTGGCGGGAGTTTTTTATGCAAATTCTGTGGCATTATCCACACACAAAAAACAACAGTTTTCGTCCGAAATATGATGCGATTAAATGGAATAATAACGAAGAAGAATTTCAAAAATGGTGCGAAGGGAAAACTGGATATCCTTTTGTTGATGCCGGAATGCGTGAACTCAACGCAACGGGACACATGCACAACCGCGTTCGAATGATTGTTGCGAGTTTTCTGTGCAAACATTTGCTTATTGATTGGCGTTGGGGTGAAACCTATTTCGCTCAAAAACTACTCGATTATGAACAATCGAGCAATGTCGGCAATTGGCAATGGGCTGCTGGCTGCGGTGTAGATGCGGCGCCTTACTTTCGGATTTTCAATCCAACAGAACAAATCAAGAAGTTTGACAAGGATTTAGTTTACATCAAAAAATGGATTCCTGAATTAAATGAGTTGTCTTATCCTGAACCTCTTGTTGATCATAAATTGGCTAGAGAACGTTGTTTGCGGGTTTATAAAGAAGCTGTTGGGTAAAATCCGCGTAAGCGATTAAACATCAATACTTCTAATGATCTCAAAATTCAATTCACTAAAATGACTCACAACCCTATTCGCTGTTGAATAATCCTGCATTTTAGAATTCACGCTATCATATCCTATACAATAAATTCCCGCCGCATTGGCTGCTAAAACGCCATTAGTACTGTCTTCAATTATAATGCAATTCCTTGTACTAGTTTTGGAAATTTCAGCGGCATGGAGAAATATAGCCGGATGTGGTTTTGACTTCGGAAAATCTTCACCAGAGACAATATGTGAAAAGTACTGATGCAAATCAAATCGACGAAAAATCCTGTCAATCGTGACTTTAGCCGATGAGGAACCCAAAACCAGCTGCATTCCGTTTTGATGCAAATCTTGAATTAAATCCAATACACCATCCAACAAATACAAGTCTTGTTTGATGTCAAATGCGTCATTAAAAAGATTTCGCTTCGTTTCTACCAAGTCATTGATGTTCTCTTTCAAATCAAAAAGAACTTTCAGTTTTTCATAAATATTCTTAGTTGAATTTCCCGTAAAAGACGCATACATCTCTGGCGAGACATCAATACTTAATGCTTTAAAATGTTGTAAATAAGCATAATGATGCACAGGCTCGGTATCGACAATCACGCCATCCATATCGAAAATAACAGTTTTGATCATCGTTATTTTGGATCAGTTTTTAACAAATGTCGAATCACGGTTTCCGCTGCATGCAAGCCAAAAAGTCCTGGCATATAACTATTTGTTCCGTAGAATGACTTCTTGTAATTACTGCCATCCGTGGTTTTCAAACTACTTTCATCTTGAATTTCAGACGAAAAAACGACTTTCAATTTATCAATTTTTACCGCTTTTAATTTCTTTTTCATTGCTTTGGCTAAGAAACAATTGACTGTATTGTTGATGTCTGCTACTTTCACTTTAGAAGCGTCCATCTTCCCTCCTGCTCCCATACTGCTGATGATTTTGACTCTTTTTCGTTTTGCCGCCATGATCAAATTGAGTTTTGGTGTCAAACTATCAATACAATCTAAAACATAATCATATTCTTCGGTTACAATTTCAAAAGCGCGTTCTGGAGAAAGAAATTCTTTCACCTTTGTCAATTTTAATTCTGGGTTGATATCCAATAAACGATCTCCAACTACGTCAATTTTTGGCATTCCAACAGTCGAATGTAATGCAGGTAATTGTCGATTGATGTTCGTAATATCAACAACATCGCCATCTACAATGGTCATTTTTCCGACGCCGGCACGAGCAATAAACTCCGCGGCGAAAGAACCAACGCCACCAACGCCTACAATTAATACATTCGAGTTTCTTAATTTTTCTAAACCTTCTTTCTTAAACAAAAGTTCGGCTCTTTCTGTCCATGCTGCCATTTTGATTATTTGATTGTGAGATTATGAGTTGATT
>JBIKRP010000347.1:0-3045 GCA_044349145.1 Flavobacterium sp. | reverse complement strand
AACCAAATCTAATAGCAACATTACAAGCAGGTTATAATTACGTTTTAAATGTGACAGTAGGAACTTATCAACAACAAAATGTAGCGGTATGGATTGACTTCAATGATGACACTAATTTTGATGCAGATGAAAGAGTGGGCTATACTACTTCGGAAATTGGTTCAAACGAAACAGGTGTTTTTACACTTAGCATCCCGTGCGGTGCAGCTGCAGGACTTCATAGAATGAGAATTAGAGATGTATACAACCTAGAAGCTTCAAACATCGACCCATGTGAAAATTATGGTTATGGCGAAACTGAAGATTATGATGTGACTATTGAATTGCCAACAGGATGCCAAGCGCCCTATGGTTTAGCGATAGGTAGTGTCAATTCTACGAGTGCTGAACTGCTTTGGACTGCCGGTTGCAATCAATCAATTTGGGATGTTCACTATACTTTAGCTGGAGGTGGACTTCCTTCAGGTGTGCCAAGTAATTTGGGCGTTGTCATTCCTTTTTCGGTAACTGGCCTTGCACCATTTACACCTTATGAGTTTTATGTAAGAGCGGTTTGTTCAGATTCATCTACAAGTAGTTGGTCTGGACCGTTTTCATTTTCTACATTACCGGTTGCTGTGGCAAATGATGATTGCGAAACAGCCATCACTTTAAATATAGGGACTACTTTTGAAGAGAACGCAGTCATCGGAACAAATCTTGGGGCAACAAAAACAATTGGTCCACCAAATCCTACATGTGCAATTTTTGGTTTTGGCGGGGATGTTTGGTATAGTGTGGTAGCACCTCCAGATGGCAATCTAACGTTGGAAGTTCGTCAAGATCCTGGTTCACCTTTTATAGATTCTGGTTTAACTGCATTTTCAGGAAGTTGTAGTGGTTTAACAACAATTGGCTGCAGTGATGATGAAGGTATCGGTGGTTTTTCTATTTTGAATTTGACAGGTTTGACCCCAGGGGAAACAGTTTATGCTAGAGTATGGGAATTTGCTAATGATACATTCGGCACCTTTCAATTTTCTGCTTATAGTCCAACATTGGCAGTTAGTACTTTTTTTGATGCTGATATGAATCTCTTTCCAAATCCAGTTAAAGATATTCTTAACTTCTCTTGTGGAAGCATTATTTCAAATGTTTCAGTACACAATTTATTAGGTCAGGAGGTTATGACAAAAGAGGCAAACGGCAATTATTTCCAAATTGACCTCTCAGATTTGTCTGCTGGTGCATATTTGGTAAGGATTACTTCAAACAATCAGCAGAAAAATATTAAAATAATAAAAGAGTAAATTAACTTTTCTTAGATTTTCAAAAGCCGCCCACCGAGGTGGTTTTTGTTTTTGATAAAGTTTATCTTTGTTAAAATTATTGAATATGTACTTTTCAATTATTATCCCAGTTTACAATCGTCCGG
Organism: Flavobacterium sp.; assembly: GCA_044349145.1. Classification (GTDB taxonomy): domain Bacteria; phylum Bacteroidota; class Bacteroidia; order Flavobacteriales; family Flavobacteriaceae; genus Flavobacterium. The sequence goes on along the minus strand of JBIKRP010000347.1, from coordinate 1,631 downwards.
ACGAAATGGAGGAATTATTGAATAGTCTTCAGCTACAAGACTACGAAGCCGATTTTGAAGTAGTCGTTGTTGAAGATGGTTCTACTTTAAAGTCAGATGAAGTCATAAAACGATATTCCCAGAAGCTAAGAATTTCATACTACAACAAGGAAAATTCAGGACCGGGAGATTCTAGAAACTTCGGAATGAAAAACGCCAAAGGCGATTATTTTCTCATTTTCGATTCCGATTGTATTATTCCTAGACAGTATTTGTCAGAAGTTCAAAAGGCTTTAGATGATGGTTATGTCGATTTTTTTGGTGGACCAGACAAAGCCATGGATTCATTTTCTGACATTCAAAAAGCAATCAATTTTTCTATGACATCATTCCTAACGACAGGTGGTGTAAGAGGAGGGTCTGAAAAGGTAAATAAGTTTCAACCTAGAAGTTTCAACATGGGAATTTCAAAAGACGCTTTTGTCGCGTCGGGAGGCTTTGGAGATATTCATCCTGGAGAAGATCCAGATTTAACCATTCGATTATGGGAACTCGGTTTTAGTTCAAAATTAATTCCAGAGGCATATGTTTACCACAAAAGGAGAATCGACTGGGACAAGTTTGCTCTTCAGACTTTGAAATTTGGAAAAGCGCGACCAATATTGAACTCATGGTATCCAAATTATCAAAAATTGACTTATTTTTTTCCTTCCATGTTCTTAATTGGGTTCTATCTTTCTTTGTTTTTATTGCTATTTGTACAAGATCTACCGTTTAAGCTATTTTGTATTTATTTCTTGATGATCTTTATAGTATCGTCAGTGCAAAATAGAAATATCGCTATAGGTTTCTTGTCGATAATTGCAACTTGGATTCAATTTAAAAATTATGGATTCGGCTTTTTGAATTCCCTTTTCAAGATAAATATTTTGAAGCAGAAACCTCAGGAAGCATTTCCAGAATTATTTTTTAGAAAATGACAAAAATTATAGGACTAACAGGAGGAATTGGAAGCGGGAAAACAACCATTGCCAATTATATCAAATCGTTGGGAATACCTGTTTATATAGCAGACGACGAGGCAAAGAAACTGCTGACCAACGATACCATCCAAAGGAAAATAAAAAATACTTTTGGTGAAACAATTTTTGTAAACAATATACTAAGCAAAGAGAAACTCTCAAAGATTGTTTTCAACGACCCAGACAAATTGAAAAAACTAAATAGCATTATTCATCCAGCTGTGAAAGCACATTTCAAAGAATGGCTCGAAGATTATAAAAAAGTGCCAATGGTTGTTAAAGAAGCCGCAATTCTTTTTGAGAGTGGAAGTGATCAAGATTGCGACGCTGTTATTACAGTGGTAGCACCGATAAATACAAGAATCGAAAGAGTAGAAAATAGAGACAATATTTCTAAAGAAGAAGTCTTAAACAGGATTAAAAACCAATGGACAGATGAGATGAGATTGGAAAAAAGTGACTATTCTATTGAAAATAATGACCTTACAAAAGCATTTCAACAAGTAGATGAAATTCTTAAAAAAATAGTAAATTATTAATTTTTGTATTTGTTGTTAATCTTTGGTTAATGTATTTATAGTATAAATGTTAAAATGTTAACTTTGTTGAGATGAATAGATTGTTTTTTCG
>JBIKRP010000188.1:0-4968 GCA_044349145.1 Flavobacterium sp. | reverse complement strand
ACTTAATTTGATTCTGGAATGCAAAAGTCGACTGCGTATCATAATTCGCCGTAACTTTTAGTCTTGTACCCACTTTTCCCATCAGACTCATACTAATTCTTTGAGCAAAATCGAAATTAGTTTGCGCCCGATTTTGTGGAGAAAGGGCGGGGTTATCTTGTTTTGTATGACGTACCCCTAAATCGACTTCAACTGATCCTGTAGGCTTAACGTCTATAGTATTGCTCCCAAAAATAGAGGCAAAAAATCCTGAATTAACGTAATATCGAGGCAATAAGTCTTTCTTTCCTTCTTCTGATCCTTCTTTTTTACCATCAATTGCGTCCGACTTTTTCTTGAAGTAGGCACGCATAGATTCTTGAAGCATCAGTTTTTCGTACTCTTTTGGTGTAAGAATGATAGGATAGTTGATATTGAAGTCATCAACGCTGTTGGTGTAAATATAACGATCTGTTACCGGATCATAGGTATAGGCATCCAAAATACTAGGCGGATTAGGCAACTGCAATGTTCCTGACGCGTACCCTGGTTTGATACTGTCGGTTTCTTCCTCGAGAACTTGAGCATTCGCGGAAAGACAGTTAAGCAAAACCATCGCAAAAACACTGATTTTAAGTACCGTATGTATTTTCTTTATGAATAGAGTTTTCAAGTATTATAAATTTTTTAAAGCTTGTTTTATTATAGATTCCACGGTTGCGTCAGAATCTAGATTAACAATTTTATCCACCACCTTTTCTGCCAATTTTTTGTTAAATCCAAGAACTTCTAGTGCTGATAACGCCTCATCTTTATTTCTATTGTCATGAGAAATATAAACTTCGTCTAAGTCATATAATTTTAACACTTTGTCCTTCAAATCAAGAATAGCTCTTTGCGCCGTTTTAGCACCAATCCCTTTTATAGACTGTATTGCTGCTACATCACCAACCGCAATTGCTTGAATCACTTGCCTCGGTTCAAGGGATGAGAGCATTGTTCTGGCAATACTCGCTCCGATTCCAGAAACGGACAATAGCATTTTAAAAATTTCACGTTCCGATTTTTCAACAAATCCAAATAAAGTATGCGCATCTTCTTTTATTTGAAGATACGTGTATAATTTTATGAACTCTGTCGACGGGAGTAATGAATAAGTATGTAAAGAAATGTTAATGTGGTAACCCACTCCACCACAATCAATAACCACATCTGTTGGTGTTTTTTCAACTATTTTCCCTTGAATATGTGCTATCATTAGTATTGTAAAGTAAAGCCAAATATAACAAAAAACTTCAATTGCACTTATTTTTACGAACAAGTGTTAAATTTTTATTTCTAAATTCTTTAATCTTTTCATTTTTTCCTGGGCATCAACAACCGCTACCGCAGCCATATTCACCATTTCTTCTACACTAGCGCCAAGCTGAAAGATATGCACTGGTTTCCCCATTCCCATCATAATCGGCCCTATAGAATCTACTTTGTACAATTCTTTAAGCAGTTTGTAGGTAATGTTTGCGGATTCAAGATTAGGAAAAATCAAAGTATTCACTTTTTTCCCAGCCACCTTCGAGAACGGAAATTTAGCTTTCAACATTTCAGCATTCAAGGCAAAATCAGCCTGAATTTCTCCATCAACTATCAAGTCTGGATAGTAATTATGTAAATACGCCACGGCTTCTCTAACTTTTGATGCACTTTGATCTGTAGAGGACCCAAAATTCGAAAATGAAACCATTGCAATTACTGGTTCCATTCCAAAAAGTTTTACGGTTTTTGCGGTCATCAAAGCAATTTTTGCCAAATCATCTGATGATGGGTTCGGATTGATTGCAGTGTCTGATAGGAACATTGGACCACGGTTGGTCATCATCATATTGGTTGTCGCAATCAACGAAATGCCTGGTGCTTTCCCTATGAGTTGCATGATAGGCTTTACCACTGTTGGATAACTCCGAGAATAACCTGTAACTAAGCAATCCGCCTCACCTTCATTGATCATCATTGCAGCAAAATAATTTCGCTCTCTCATCCACTTTTGGGCATCTAGCAACGAAATTCCACGTCGCTGTCTTGATTTCCAATACATTTCTGCGTAATGCAACCTACGCTTGTCTTCCTCCGGAGTTTTCGGGTCAATGATAGGAACGTCAGCATCAAATCCCAATTCTTCTTTCAATTCTAAAATAAGCTCTTTATTTCCTAATAAAATTGGTAGTCCGATACCTTCTTCTAGGACAATTTGAGCTGCTTTCAATACATCTAAATGATCCGCTTCTGCAAACACAATCCTTTTCGGATCCGTTTTGGCTCGATTCGTTAACAGTCGAACCATTTTATTGTCTGAACCGAGACGCTCCAGCAACTCTTCCTCATACTGATCCCAGTCTTGAATGGGGTTGAGCGCCACTCCCGAATCCATCGCAGCGCGCGCAACTGCTGGCGCCACAGTGGTAATCAGTCGGGGATCGAAAGGCTTTGGAATGATGTACTCTCTTCCAAAGACTAACTTGGTTTCCCCGTAGGCTATATTTACTTGTTCAGGCACACTTTCTTTCGCCAAGGCCGCTAAAGCTTTGACGGCTGCCATTTTCATCGCCTCATTTATTTTAGTAGCTCTGACATCTAAAGCACCTCTGAAAATATATGGAAAACCTAAAACATTATTCACTTGATTTGGATGGTCTGAACGCCCAGTGGCCATGATGATATCCTTACGAGTGGTAATAGCCAAGTCATAGGAGATTTCAGGATTTGGATTTGCCATCGCAAAAACAATGGGATTGTCCGCCATTCCCAGCAACATGTCTGGCGTCAACAAATCGCCTGAAGACAGACCTAAAAAAAGATCAGCTCCTTTCAGTGCTTCTTCAAGGGAAATCGACTTGCCATCACGTGCATACTTTAATTGCATTGCAGATAACGAAATATCGCCGTTTGTTAATAGCCCTTTGCTATTAAACATATAAATATTCTCTGGTTTGATGCCCAGCAATACATACAAATCTGCGCAAGCCAATGCCGCTGAACCAGCTCCAGACACAACCATTTTTATGTCAGCAGCGTTCTTTCCAGCCAATTCCAAAGCGTTAATCAAAGCAGCGGAAGATATTATTGCAGTACCGTGTTGATCATCGTGCATCACAGGAATATTCAACTCTTCGACCAATCGACGTTCAATTTCAAATGACTCTGGGGCTTTGATATCTTCTAAGTTAATGCCTCCAAAAGTTGGCGCAATATTTTTTACTGTTTCGATAAAGGCATCAACGTCTTTGGTGCCAATTTCAATGTCAAACACGTCAATATCCGCAAAGATTTTAAACAATAATGCTTTTCCTTCCATTACTGGTTTTGACGCCTCCGGACCAATGTCTCCTAAACCTAAAACAGCTGTTCCGTTGGTGATTACAGCAACCAGATTTCCCTTAGCAGTATATTTATAAACGTTATTAACGTCTTTAGCAATTTCTAAACAAGGTTCTGCGACACCCGGAGAATAGGCCAATGACAAATCTCTTTGTGTTGCGTATTTCTTGGTTGGAACAACTTGGATTTTACCTGGAGTGGGTTTTGCGTGGTATAATAATGCTTCTCTTCGCTTACTATTTCTATTCATTGCATTGGTCTTTAATTCCGACTTGCAAAGGTAGAAGTCTGAATGTAATACCGAAATTTTTACGCATTAATCTTTAACAAAAAGATTACAAGTTATCACGAAAAATATTTACAAATAGCTATTGTTTCGGTGTAACAACTTCTGGTGCATTAGCCGCAGGAGCCGCAGCATTTGTTGAAGTTTCGACATACTCGGTTTCCGCTAAGTCTTCTGTTTTCTTCCCAAGTTTCACTTTTGGAGCCTCTTGAGTTCCAGTAACAGTTAACGGAATTCCAATAATCCCAAGCGGCGGTAAACCAAGACGCATTTTGATATTCAATTGACCGTCAAAACTTGTGGTTCCTTCTATTCTTGGTCGGAAACCAGCTACTTTAAACTTGAACCGCTCAATCGTTATAATATTATTCTTGATTGTAGTTTTGATGTCTACTTTTGCGATATTTGGATTCTTTATCGCTTCTGTGCTTGTCTTCTGACTCACCGCACCAAACATTTTAAATCCACGCATTTTCACCTCCTTAACTGATAAAACTCCACCTCCAACTAACGAAGGATAAATTGGCTGCATATTACCATCTAATTTTCCTCCCACCTTATAATCTAAAGAAACCTTTCCTTGCGCTTTTTCTGCAGCTGATGCCATTTCGCGGAACATCTTAATTTCGTCGTAGGCACGTTTGATATCAAAATCAGCCGCTTTTACTTTAAAGTCAAAAGAGGCTCGATTTGGTCCTTCGCTTCCATAAACAATATCCATATTTACGGGACAATCAATGATATTGAATCCTGTATTTTTAAGTAGCATTTTCCCGCCCGAAATAGTCAAATCTCCTTTGGCATTGTCTAATACTAATTCTTCAAAATTTACTTTTGTAGCATTGGCAATAAATTGCAAATCAAAATTAGGCGGAATCACTACCACACCCGATTCAGTTTTTGAAGGATTTTCTTTTGAAGGATTTTCTTCTGTTGATGCGGTTGCTCCAGACATAAACTCGTCAACATTTATGAAATTTGAAGTCAATGAAAATTTGCCCTGTAAGACTTCTCTATCAGACAAAACAAAATTGATTACGTTTTGCAAATACCCATTCATTTTAAAATCGGACTGCCCATAAGACGCAACAAAATTGGAAAAATTCATTTTATCTTGCTGAAAAGTAAACAATCCATCATTGATTACGAATGGCTTTGGAAGATATTCCGACGTTGTTTTGATATTTTTTAACTGTAATGTACCACTATTGTTGAGTTTACTATAATTACCATTTGTTGCATCACTTTGTTTTCCTTTGAAGGCAACATCGGCTTTGATAAATCCCTTTACGTCAATTCCTTTTTTAGAAAACACTTTGTATATTTTAGCA
>JBIKRP010000187.1:0-4987 GCA_044349145.1 Flavobacterium sp. | reverse complement strand
CAACATCGAGGCAACGGCGTCTACTCGTAATCCATCAGCGTGATAATGTTGCAGCCAGAACAGCGCATTGCTAATCAAAAACGACCGCACTTCATTGCGACCGTAATTGAAGACCAAACTTTTCCAATCTGGGTGATAGCCCTTTCTTCTGTCTGGATGTTCATATAAATTAGAACCGTCGAAATAACCCAATCCGTGTGCATCATCTGGGAAGTGTGAAGGAACCCAATCGAGGATGACGCCAATTCCAGCTTGGTGCAATTTATCGACCAACACCATAAAATCTTGAGGTTTCCCAAAGCGCGAAGTCGGCGCGAAATAACCTACCAACTGATAACCCCAAGACGGATCATAAGGATATTCCATGATGGGCATAAACTCGACGTGGGTAAACCCAACTTCTTTGACGTAACTCACCAATTGATCGGCAAGTTCGAGATACGTCAAGAACTTTCCTTGCTCATTTCTGCGCCATGAACCCAAATGCACTTCATAAACAGAATAAGGTTTATCCAATCCGTTATGGTCTTTTCTGGATTTCATCCATTTATCGTCTTTCCACTTGTAGTCGAGATCCCAAATGATGGAAGCGGTATGCGGCGGATGTTCGCAATATAAAGCAAACGGATCTGCTTTTTCGGTAATAACGCCGCCGTTGTTGGATTGTATTTTGTATTTGTAAGTTGATCCTTTTTCTACACCAGGAATGAATCCTTCCCAAATGCCTGAAGCATCCCAACGCACGTTGAGTTGGTGTTCGCCTTGAATCCAATAATTGAAATCTCCAACGACAGAAACCGAGCGTGCCGATGGCGCCCATACTGCGAAATACGTGCCTTTGACACCGTCAACTTCTATGAGGTGGGCACCGAGTTTTTCGTATAGACGGAAATGTTTTCCGGCTTTGAATAAATTGATATCGAAATCAGTGAAAAGTGAATGGGGTTGTACTTTGCTCATGGTTGTGTTTTTATTATCCCTCGACTGCGCTCGGGAGGACAAGTGCTGTTATGAAACGTTTTGTCTCCCCGAGCGCAGTCGAGGGGTTTTTCTTATTTATAATCTGAATGTGTTGCATTTCTGCATTCCGCTAATGTTTGAATTATATCGAAATTGCCTTTTATTAATGCTTCTTTCTTGGTTTTTGACCAACGTTTTAATTTCTTTTCAAAATATATTGCTTGACTTGGCTCTGTAAATTCTTGATAAAATTGCAATGTGACCGGTCTTCTTTTAAACGTGTATGCATTAGATAATTTTCCGTCATTATGTTCATTTACTCTTCTTTCTAAATCATGAGTTATTCCTGTATATAATGAATTGTCTTTGCATCTTAGGATGTAAACGTAATAGAATTTCATGTGGCGTGTATTTTAATTAAAAGTCCCTCAACTGCGCTCGAGAGGGCAATGGGTTCGATTCTTGATTTTGTCTCCCCGAGCGCAGTCGAGGGGTCATTCTTCTTCAAAAATCCCTCGACTGCGCTCGGGAGGACAAAACCAGTAACAATTCAAATTTTGTTCTTCATTCCGAACCCTAGCCCCGATTGCAGCGGAAATCCTTTTTGTTTTAGAAAAAGCCCTTCGACTGCGCTCAGGGTGACAAAACAAAAAGATTGAAGCGAAAAGCGGGAATCAGCTCCTAAAAATAATCGTAATTCCTAATTCGTAATTCGTAATTCGTAATTCTTAATTCGTAATTCGTAATTCTTTATTCGTAATTCCTAATTCGTAATTCCTAATTCCTAATTCGTAATTCCTAATTCGTAATTCCTAATTCGTAATTCTTAATTATCTTTAAACTCCATAATACTCGCGATGCCCGTCAGCGGAATCACCGCCCACCGTGGACGAGAATTGAGTTCATAGCCCAACTCATACACTGCTTTTTCCAACAAACAATACTTCAACAAGAAATCAATTTCCTTGCGGTAGCCGATATTCAAATTGCCTGCTTGCGCGACTTCCGTATAAGTTTGCAAAAACACCCCGACGAAATATTTGAACAGAATTTCACCCGCTTGAAACAGTTCTTTTTGCTCGTAAGGATACTTGTCTTTATTGTTAAAAATCGTCGCATAAATCGAATAATGAAACGAGCGAAACATGCCCGCTACGTCTTTGAGCGGCGGTTGCTTTACCTTTCTGTCGCGAATCGTGCTTTCGGGTTCACCTTCAAAATCGAGGATATAAAAATCATCGCCGTTGACGAGCACTTGACCGAGATGGTAATCGCCATGTATTCGGATGCGCTCGGACTTCATTTTTGTCCAATTGAAATCGAGGAACAATTTTCTTATTTCTTTTTTGTTATCGAGAAACTGATTGGCGAGTTCAAGCGCCAATCCGTCGAGTTTATGCAAATTATTTTCCAGAATATTCAATCGATTTTGAAACTGATACGTCAATCGATTTTTCAGCCAAACCGTATAATCTCCGTTGTAGGTCGTTGGCGTAAAAGCCGTATCATGCGTATCGCCGCCTAGTGCGATGTGCATTTCCGCGGTGCGCGTTGCCAGCGTGTGAATGCGAAGAAAAATACTCAATCCTGCCCAATCGATAATCTCATGTGGAATTTCATTGATCTTCAATCTTTTGAATAATTCGATATCCGGAAGCTTGCTGATTTTGATTTTTTTGTGCTTTAGATTGTCGAAAATTCGGTCGGTTTCATCTAGCATAAAATGCCAAGCATCTCCTTGGTTGGGCACCAATTCTTGCATCATGCCTAAGGTGATATTTCCTTCAGACAAGGCTACGTTGATGCTTCCGGTGTAGGCTGGTGAACTTTTGAAATCCATGGTTTCCGTCAGAAAGCGACTGATTTCGTAATCAGGATTGGTGCTGGTGTAGATGCGCCGAAAGATCTTTAGCACCAAAGTATTGTTATAAATGATGGAAGTGTTGCTTTGCTCAACTCCCATAAATTTGGAACTTTTGTATTCGGTTTCCGTCAGTTTTTCGCCTTTGTGAAACTTCACTTTAACATCTGTTTTATCGCCAGATGACACAATTTTATCGAACAGTAATTTTCTAAAATCTTCTTGATGTAGTGCGTCGACAAGAAATCCTTCTTGTCCGTTCATTTTGACTCGGGCAATAATCGTATTGGTATCGAGTTCTTCTTCTGCCATAAAAGAAATGGGCATGAAGTAATTTTGAAAAAAGGCTTCTTTAAAGTTGACTTCTAATAAAACACCGTAATAGGTATTTTTCTTTGAAGTCATTTTGAAAAATTCAACGACTTCGATATACTTTAAGGTACTCGCCTTTCCACCATACCAACGCTTGTTGATAATATAGTTTTCTAAAATATCCGAAGAAAAAACTTTTAAAAATTCTTCATTTTCAAACGCATTCTTCCACTCTGTTTTGAACACGAATGGATTTTGAAATTCATCTTCGTTTATTTTAGTGTCTTTCATTGCTTCAATTTTTTAGTTCTCTTCTACCACATAGACTCATAGATTCCATTCGGAGTAAAAGAGCGTTGCTTTACTTGAGTACACAAAGCCTAAGTCAAAAATCTATTTTCTATTTTTTCCAACTTGTCTATGTCTCTATGTGGTGAAAAAATCACCGTTGAATTTTAAATAAATGAAATGGCAAAGCAGGAGACAAATCTACGAAATTCCACTCCTTATCCCAGTAATACGTGTTTCCTGTGATTAAGTCTTGCACTTTTATAGGCTCATTCCCCATTTGTTCCATCGGAATTCTCACCATCGCTTGTTGGTTGTTGAAGGCATCCAAACTCACGACCATCAAGGTTTCGTCGGTCAAATCATCGTCATATTTGTAATACGCCATCACTTGTTCATTGTTGGTGCTACAAAACACAATGTTGTTGGTTTGCTGCAACGAAGCGTGCTCATTACGAAGCGAATTGATTCTTGTAATCAGCGTTGTGAGTTTGTTTTGAATCGTCCAATCCCAGTGATAGTATTCGTATTTTTCTGAATTGAGATATTCTTCTTTGCCTGGTGCCATCGGCTCACAAACGCGGTATTCGAACACCGGCCCGTAGATGCCGACACATGAACTCAACGTTGCCGCTAAAAAGTACTTTTGTAAATGCACCGATTCGTTTCCGTTTTGTAAAGCAAACGGATTGATATCAGGTGTATTCGGCCAGAAGTTCGGACGGTAGAATTCTTTTTGTTCGGTTTGTGTGAGTTCGGTTACATACTCCATCAATTCCGCTTTGGAATTTCTCCAAGTAAAGTACGTATACGATTGGCTAAAGCCTTGTTTCGCCAACTCATTCATGATTTTCGGACGCGTGAAAGCTTCCGCTAAGAATAATACATCTGGATGTTTTTTCTTGATTTCGGCAATCAACCAACCCCAAAAATAAAAAGGCTTTGTGTGTGGGTTATCAACGCGAAACACGTTAATGCCGCATTCTTCTATCCAAAATAAAGCGACCTCTAAAAGTTCTTTCCAGAGGTTTTTCCAATCTGTCGATTCGAAGTAAATGGGTTGAATATCTTGGTATTTTTTAGGTGGATTCTCCGCATATTGCACTGTTCCGTCAGGTCGCCATTTGAACCATTGTGGAAAATCCTTTACATAGGGATGATCGGGAGCGGCTTGTAAGGCGTAATCCATAGCGACTTCAATTCCCAAAGATTTTGCTTTCTTAACTAGTGATTTAAAATCTTCAATCGATCCTAATTCTGGGTGCGTGGATTTATGTCCACCATATTGCGAACCAATACCCCAAGGTGAACCCACATCTCCAGGTTCTGCATTGGTCGCATTGTTTTTTCCTTTGCGATTGACTTCCCCGATGGGATGAATTGGAGGAAAATATAACGTATCAAAACCCATATCCGCAACACGAGTCAGTAATTTTTCACAGTCTTTAAAGGTGCCGTGTTTGCCTTCAACGGGAGAAGCAGAACGGGGGAAGAACTCGTACCACGTGCTGAAGAGCGCTTTCTTGCGATCGACATATATTTGTAGTTCCGCCGATTTATTCTCGA
>JBIKRP010000186.1:0-5004 GCA_044349145.1 Flavobacterium sp. | reverse complement strand
TAGCCGATAGGCCGCGCCGCTTTATTTTGGAAAGCCAACATAATCCCATCAATAGCATGGAAAAGAATTGAAATGTACGTTAAGTACGAAAGAATTTTAACCGCTGGATTAGAGGTCATAAATAATGCGTATTTATTAAAATTCAACGCATTGTTGGGAACCAATAACTGAAGGTTCCCCGCCAAGTGACCGCTCAAAAACAAGCATAAAAACAAGCCCGTTAAGGCCATCCAATACTTCTTTGCCAGCGATGACTTCATTAATGCAGATTTTGCCATAAGATGTGAGATTTGTTATAAAAAGCACACAAAAATAGCGCTATTTGCTTTTAACTACAACCTTTTCGATGTAATTTATAATGATTTTAAAATGTTTAATATAAAACCAGCAACAGTGACAGACACCGGCGCATATAAAAAGACGCTATATTTTCATCAACTTGGCTGCAGCCTTCGAAAAACTTCTTAAAAAGAACAAAAATAGAACGCTTTATTACTTGGCTATTCGAACTTTCAAATATCCAATTAGCAGCTTTGTATTATAGGCTGAGAATAATAAACTGTGCCGAACTACTAAACAACATTTAAATAATTGCTAATTACTATCACTATTCGCAAGATTTTAAAGTTTAAATATTCATTTGTAAATTTTGTTAGTGCGTTTCTCAAAAATCAGCAAAAATGTAATTTATCACTTTTTTTATCAAGTGAAAACAATCCGCCAGCTCAGTGAAATTGTACCTTTGCGTCCTAAAAAATAAATAAATGAAGATTGGTATTGATGCAATTAGTTTCGATGTAGCAAAAATACATTTGCCCATAAAGTCCATTGCTAAAGCAAGATTAATAGATCCGGAAAAATTAGAAAAAGGGCTTGGCCTAATTCAAATGACACTCCCGGACGTTCATCAAGATGTAGTTGTTTTTGGCGCAAATGCTTTGACTAAATTGATTTTGGAAAATAATATCAATTTAGATGAAATCACTCGAATATATGTTGGAACCGAAAGCAGTATTGATAATTCGAAACCCATCGCCTCCTTCTTACTTGCTTTACTGGAACAAAAGTTTGGAGAAAACTTTTTGTCTGCTTGTGATGCGGTCGACTTTACTTTTGCCTGTATTGGCGGCGTAGACGCACTCCAAAACTGTGTTGACTTTGTTCGTTTAAACCCTGGCAAAAAAGCAATTGTTGTGACGACCGACATTGCGAAATATGATCTAAACTCAACTGGCGAATACACTCAAGGTGCCGGCGCCGTAGCCATGTTGATTTCCGAAAATCCTCGGCTAATTGCATTTGAAAATCTTTGGGCCACTAACACAAAGGGACTTTTTGATTTTTTCAAACCACATCGCACAATTTTGAAATCTAGCATTACGGGAAATGACATTAATGATCCTTGGTTTGACAACCTTGAAGCCGAAATCGCAATTCACAAAGATCAACCGGTTTTCGATGGTCAATATTCAAATCAATGTTATATGGATCGTACTAGAAATGCTTATTTTTCGCTAAAAACTTTAAAGAAAACCTCTCAAACACTTTATACTTCTTGGAATAGCATTATTATGCATCTGCCTTATGCTTTTCAGGCACGGAGAATGTTGACGGAAATTTATGCCTTAGATTCTGAAGACTATATTGTTGTTGGAAACGAAACACCGGCAGAATTCCAAGACTTATTAAAGGAAATCAGCAAATCCGAGTCATACAAATCGTTTGTTGCTTCCAAAATACAGCCAGCAGAATTAGCTTCCTCCTTGATTGGTAATTTGTATACTGGTTCAATATTTATGGCTTTGCTGTCAACACTAGCACATTTTTTCAACAGTGATAAAGAAATTGCCAATTCAACTTTTGGATTTTTGGCGTATGGCAGTGGATCAAAATCAAAAGTGTTTGAAGGAACTATTCAGAGCGAATGGAAGATTGCTTTATCCGAGGTAAAACTCTTCGAAGCGCTTGCCCATAGTTTTGAAATTGATTTTGAAACCTATGAAAGACTGCATAAGAAAGAGCAAGAAAAGAGCATCTTAACTCCAAAACAGGAATGGGTTCTCGACAGAATTGAAAAGGAAAACCCAAACTTACTCGGCGCTAGATACTATAAATGGATGGATTAATTTACTTTTGTCTAAATTAATCTCAAGTATGAAATCTCAAGATATTCGAGCTGGGTTGTTAAATTATTTGCAGTTAATCGTCTTGGACGATTCAATCAACGAAGGTGCTATTAATTCTAAAGAAGCCTTTAAACTTCTCGAACTTCAGAAAAACGATTTCCTTGTCAAAGAAGGGCAAATTTGCAATTACTTTTGTTTTGTTGAAAGTGGAATCTTGCAGCACAGTATCATTGTTGATGGCCTAGAAAAAACAACTTATCTAGCTTTAAGAGAAACTGTCACTTCTTCTTTAGAGAGTTTCTTAAATGAAAAGCCATCTCGTAAAAGCATTAAAGCCCTTTTCAATTGCAAGCTTTGGGTCATTGACCTTGAAGCTTTTCTATATTTGAAAGAAACGAATGAGGCTTTTAGGAAGTTCTATTACAACCTAATAGAAAAACAAATTTGTCGTATCGATGATTATCGTATTGATTTACTCACTTTAACTCCTGAAGAACGCTATAAAAAACTGCTTTATAAAGAGCCTAATTTGATTCAACAAGTTCCACTACATCATTTAGCTTCTTTTCTAGGAATCTCTTCAAGGCATATGAGTCGCATTCGCAAGAATATAAATAAATGCCATTTGGCTGGTTGATAAGAAAATAGTTTCCTTAATTTTGATTCCTATTCAAACTCAAAATTAATCTTATGAAATACCACCAAATTGATCGAAATCTCTTCATAAAGAACCGCGCAAAATTTATTGCTCACATGAAGCCCAATAGTGTGGCGGTTTTTAATTCGAATGACATTTATCCAGTATCCGCAGACAGTAGCTTACCATTTGCGCAACATCGTGACATTTTCTATTTGTCTGGTGTTGACCAAGAAGAAAGTGTGTTGTTGCTTTTTCCAGACGCGCCGTATGAACACCAACGTGAAATCCTATTTTTAAAAGAAACTAGCGAACATATTGCGATTTGGGAAGGAGAAAAACTAACCAAAGAGCGTGCTTTTGAAGTTTCTGGAATTCGAACTGTTTACTGGCTACAAGACTTTCATAAGATTCTAAATGAAATGATGACTTATTCTGATACGATGTACATTAACACCAATGAACATTATCGTGCAGCTGTAGAAACGGAAACTAGAGAAGATCGATTTGTAAAATGGTGGAAAGCAAAATATCCTGCGCATCAAGTGGCAAAAAGCAATCCTATTTTACAGCGTTTGCGATCTGTGAAAGAAAGCGAAGAGATCGATTTGATTCAAAAAGCGTGTAACATCACTGAATTGGGTTTTAGACGTTTATTGCCATTTGTAAAGCCAAATGTGACGGAATACGAAATCGAAGCGGAACTGATTCATGAATTCATTCGAAATCGATCTAAAGGATTTGCCTACACCCCAATTATCGCTTCTGGGAATAATGCCAATGTACTGCATTATATTGAAAACAACCAACAATGCAAAGCTGGCGATTTAATATTGCTAGATGTAGCAGCAGAGTATGCCAATTATTCGAGTGATTTGTCTAGAACGATACCTGTTTCTGGAAAATATACAGAGCGCCAAAAAGCGGTTTACAATGCTGTTCTTCGCGTAAAGAATGAAGCAACAAAAATGTTGACGCCAGGAACATTGTGGAAACAATATCATGTAGAAGTTGGAAAATTAATGACGTCGGAATTACTTGGATTAGGATTAATTGACAAAGCAGATGTACAAAACGAAAATCCAGATTGGCCAGCGTATAAAAAATACTTTATGCACGGCACTTCGCACCATTTGGGCTTAGACACACATGATTATGGATTATTGCATGAGCCAATGAAAGCCAATATGGTTTTTACTGTTGAGCCTGGAATTTATATTCCTGCTGAAGGATTTGGAATCCGATTAGAAGATAATGTTGTTGTACAAGAAAAAGGGGAACCGCTTAATTTAATGAAAAATATTCCAATAGAAGTTGACGAAATTGAAAGTTTGATGAATTCCTAAAGCCAATTATCCGTTTCAAAAGCATTACGTTGATTTGTTCTAAAAATCTTGATTAGTGAAAGTCCTATTCTATAAAAACACAGCGGTTCATTATATTGACATTGGTAAAGGAGCCGCTGTTGTTTTGTTACATGGTTTTCTGGAAAACCAATCGATGTGGAATCATTTTATTCCTGAATTATCGCAAAAGAACCGTGTTATTACAATTGATTTACTTGGGCATGGCGCAACGGGATGTTTGGGTTATGTTCACACTATGGAAGATCAGGCTGATATGGTTCATGCTGTTTTAGCAGAATTGAAAATTAGGAAAGCTGTTTTTGTTGGACATTCAATGGGTGGTTATGTGGCTTTGGCTTTTGCTGAATTGTTTCCCGAGTTTATGAAAGGTTTGATTTTGTTGAATTCGACTTCTAGAGCTGATAGTGAGGAACGAAAAACAAACCGAGATCGCGCCATCAAAGCGGTAAAAAAAGACTATGCTTCATTCGTTCGCCTTTCTATTGCTAATTTGTTTAGCGAAGAAAATCGAACAAAATTAGTTGACGAAATTGAAAAAGTTAAACTTGAAGCACTAAAAACACCTTTACAAGGAATAATCGCTGCCCTCGAAGGTATGAAAATGAGAAAAGACCGTGAAGTTCTATTGCATGTTACTGCATTTCCAAAAATGTTAATTCTCGGCAAGAAAGATGGCGTTTTGAACTATGAAGAAAATGTGAATCAAACCGAAAAAACGAATGTGCAGCTACTTTCCTTTCCAGATGGCCATATGAGCCATATTGAAAATAACGTAGAAACCTTGACAGCAATTATTGATTTTATCAAGAAAATCTGAACTCCTTTATTGTAGCTTTTCCTCAAAAGGAATTTCGGTGTTGAAAATTTCCTTCAA
>JBIKRP010000185.1:0-5021 GCA_044349145.1 Flavobacterium sp. | reverse complement strand
GAAGTGACAAGAAGTATAAAAGGAACTTTTTCATTCAGATACGAAAAGTCAATAGGCCACTTAGTAGTAGGAGAATACGACTTACGAATGGTACTTTAAGTTAGGCGTTAGATGCCCTATATTTTAATTAATGGGTTTGTTGTTGAGAAGTAAAAAAAAACTAAATCAACTACGATTTAGTTTTTTTATTCATTATGATTACTATTAAAGAGCCGCAAAATGGATTATTGGCTTTTTTTAGGTCATTTAATTTCTTTTACATTAAAGGATTAAATAAGTTTGTAGACTAAATCTAGAATTTAGATACCAAGTATGAAAAATATTTTCCTGTTCCTCCAGCTTTCTTTTGCTTCTGTACTTATTTTGGTGTCATGTTCAAAGGAGCCTATTGATAAAGAATTATCAAGCGACATTCCAACGTCATGCATTACACCTTCCATTTTTGCTGTTAGCACATTGAGTAATGACAACACGGTACTAATAGACTGGGATAAGACTTTTGGAGATGCGTGGGAAATTCAGTACGGAGCCGAAGGTTTCTCAATAGGCACAGGTACCATTGTTGATTTTACATCTACTAGTAGTTCAATTAGTGCTTTGACTCCAGGAATCAATTATGAATTTTATATTCGAACTAAATGTGGAAATGGCGATTATAGTTCATGGCTTGGCCCTGTATCACCTGGCACTCAGCTGACAGCATGCGCAAATCCAAGGAACGTTACAGCAACGAGATTGTTGACGGATGTTACGAAAGTTAGTGTTTCATGGTTGGCTAATGGAGACGAAAATTCATGGCAGGTGCAATATGGGAATACCGGATTTACTATTGGTAGTGGGACAATCTTGAATTCGACTACCAACAATAAAGTAGTTTCCAATTTGTTGGAAAATGCAAGTTATGATTTCTATGTTCGGTCGACTTGTTCCAGTGATCAAAACAGTACATGGATAGGTCCAATTGTTGTGAACGCCTTTGTTGATCCCGCATGCATTGCTCCTACTAACATAACAGTTGTTCGTAATGCTACTAATAATAGCCAAGCGGTTATAAGTTTTAATGCAGGTGGAAGTGAAACCTCTTGGGAAATTCAGTACGGTAATGTTGGATTTGCGGTAGGAACTGGTACTTCAGTCATTTCGGATTTTACATCAACTAGTATCACTGACCTCGAAATGGGTTCGTATGATTTTTATGCGCGAGCTGTATGTTCAGTCGCACAGAATAGCATTTGGGTGGGCCCAATAAATTTGGCAGAAGCATCAGGAATAGGCAGTAATGAAGCCCTTATGACGGCAAATATTGCTGGGATACAGTACGATAATATGGTTCCATATGTTTACGGAACGACTGGAATTGATGTAGTAGTTCTTAATAATACCGCACCATTAGTTGAACCAAGGTATTTGTGGATTCAAGGCGTAACCACTGATAATTTACTGGCATCAAGTGAGATTAGCTTGTACCTTCCCAATAGTTTTTGGACGAACGGAGATTATCCTATTTTTGCTTTTGACAACTTGTCGGGAGCAAATTTTTGTCAAGTGAAATTACTAACTAATCCTGGTTCTGTCGTATCAACAAATAACAGAATCTTAGAGGGAAGAATATCAATTACAGAATTTAACGTAGATAACAGAATTGTAAAAGGCACTTTTTCTTTTTCTTACGAAAAATTCGTAGAAGGCAAATTTATCGGAGAATTCCGAGTTATAAATGGCACTTTCAGTTATGAATTGGATGATCCTTATTTTAATTAAAAGAGCATAGGACCATTTCGATAAATAATTAAACCCTATCAGTAACTAACAACGCAGTTTTTTTTATTATTATCCAAAATTTAAAGACTTGAAGTAACTAAAAGGGAAATCGTCAGTTAATTTTTATTTTAATAGTTTAAATTTCTTTTAGAATAAATGATTAAATATATTTGTTAGCTTAAAATAAAAGATACATTCTTATGAATAATACCAATAAATTTATACTGTCATTCCTTTTCTTGTTAACCATGACGTTCATTTCGTGTGAAAATGAGCCTGTTGATCCCGATTTTTTGGTCGAAGTTCCAAGTGCTTGCGACAAACCGTCGTTATTTACAGTAAGTTCAATCATCGCTGGGAATAGTGTAAGAATTGACTGGGACAAAACCTCTGGGAATGCATGGGAAATACAATATGGAATAGCCGGGTTCGAACTTGGAACGGGAACTACTGTCAATTTTAGCATTTCAAGTAATACGATTGGTGGCTTAGTTGAAGGCACATCCTATCAGTTTTACATTCGAACTAGATGTATAGATAATACTTACAGTGATTGGGTAGGACCAGTTTCGCCAGGCTCGGTATCATCTGCCTGCACAAGTCCAACTGACGTAACTGCCCTGAGATCAATAACGGACACTTCGATAGCAACAGTTAATTGGTCATTTGATGGTACAGAAAGTACATGGCAGGTTGAATATGGAGTCGCTGGATTTACAATTGGCACTGGAATCAGTCTATTTACGTATTCGCCCTCCACGACTGTAAATGGTTTGGTTGAGAATGTAAGCTATGATTTTTATGTTCGTTCTAACTGCGGTGCTACACAAAATAGTGCATGGACAGGACCAATAAATATTGCTGCAGTAGGCGCACCAAGCACAGACAGTTTTTCGGCATTAGTTAATGGTTTCAATTTTGAAGAAGTAAGCATTAATGTAAATCCGAATGCATTGCACAACGGAGTTCCTTCTATCAATATTATTGCAACCAACTTACTTGATCACCAGATAGATATTAATATCGACAATGATGTTGAAATCGGGACCGCCTATTTTAATACCGATCCACTTACCGACAAATTTAGGTTTATCTATTTTGAACCAATTCCAGTTGAATTTCAAACGGTTACGGACGGCTCTATTACTATCATAGAAAGAACAGCTACTAGAATTAAGGGGACATTTTATTTCAATGCGATCAACCCAAGCGCACCTCTTGAAACAAGAAGTATAACGGAAGGAAGTTTTGATGTAGCGATACCATAAAATTACTTTATAGTAAATTCAAAATTCCAAGAAAAGTCACTAATAATGAAAACCTAAGTCTACCTTCTTAGGTTTTTTTTATGGCACAGAAGTTGACTTTTAATCGCACCTAACGAAATAAAGTGTAGTACATCGATTTTATAGTATTTTATTGATTTCTTCGTCTACATTTGTTAAGTAATTATCAATTTAATGTCAATTTGACCTGCCAAAATTTATGTCACATCATAATATATTATCCTTTGACACATTGTCACTACAAGAATTCGATACCGACGCCGAGTTAATTCCACTATTAACTCCCGAGGATGAAGAGGAAATGAATAATGAAAAATTGCCAGCATCCTTGCCCATTCTCCCTTTGCGCAATACGGTACTGTTTCCTGGGGTTGTGATCCCAATTTCTGCCGGAAGGGATAAATCGATACGATTGATAAACGACGCTAATAATGGTGACAAGATTATCGGTGTTGTGGCGCAGAAAAATGAAGGAGACGAAGATCCAACCAAAAATGATATTCATAAGATTGGGACTGTCGCCAAAATATTGCGGGTTCTCAAAATGCCAGATGGAAATATTACCGTAATTCTTCAAGGGAAAAAACGTTTCGAGATTGATGCCGTAACTTCGGAAAAACCATACATAAATGCTTTAGTCAAAGAAGTAGAAGAGAAAAGACCGGGTGTTCATGACTCTGAGTTCCTCGCAATCTTGGAATCCATAAAGGAGCTTGCTATTCAAATCATAAAAGAAAGTCCAAATATTCCTACTGAAGCCACTTTTGCGATCAAAAATATTGAAAGCCAATCGTTTTTGGTCAATTTTGTTTCGTCGAATATGAATTTATCCGTTAGCGAAAAGCAAAATTTACTTGCTATGAACGCGCTTAAGGAACGTGCCTTAGAGACTTTGCGTTTTATGAATGTTGAGCTACAAAAATTGGAGTTGAAGAACGATATTCAATCTAAAGTTCGATTTGACTTAGACCAACAACAGCGTGAATATTTCTTGCATCAGCAAATGAAAACCATTCAAGAGGAATTGGGAGGTGTTTCTCAAGAAGAGGAAATGGATGAAATGCGCGAAAAAGCGAAAACTAAGAAATGGGATGAGAAAACGCAAAAGCATTTTGAAAAAGAACTGTCAAAAATGCAGCGGATGAACCCTCAAGCACCTGATTTTGGAATTCAACGAAATTACTTGGAGTTGTTTTTAGATTTACCTTGGAATGAATATTCAAAAGATAACTTCGATCTAAAACGTGCTCAGAAGATTCTTGATCGTGATCATTTTGGATTAGAAGATGTTAAGAAAAGAATGATCGAACATTTGGCAGTATTGAAGCTAAGAAATGATATGAAATCGCCCATTATTTGCTTGGCGGGACCTCCGGGAGTTGGTAAGACTTCAATTGGGAAGTCGGTAGCTGAAGCGTTGGGGAGAGAATATGTTCGAATTTCGTTAGGTGGTTTGCGCGATGAAGCGGAAATTCGAGGGCACAGAAAAACATACATCGGCGCGATGCCGGGAAGAATTATACAGAGTTTAAAAAAGGCCGGTACTTCAAATCCAGTTTTTGTTTTAGATGAAATTGATAAACTGTCCAATAGCCATCAAGGCGATCCGTCTTCTGCGTTATTAGAGGTTTTAGATCCAGAGCAGAACAATGCTTTTTATGATAATTTCCTTGAAATGGGATATGATTTATCAAAAGTCATGTTTATTGCCACGTCGAACAATATGCAAGCCATTCAACCTGCGCTAAAAGATCGGATGGAAGTGATCAAAATGTCAGGTTATACAATTGAAGAAAAAGTCGAAATAGCGCGACAACATTTATTTCCAAAACAACTCAAAGAGCATGGTCTGACGAGTAAAGATGTAGTCATTGGCAAAAGACAATTGGAGAAAATTGTTGAAGGATACACCCGAGAATCAGGGGTGAGAGGTTTGGAGACAAAAATTGCACAAGTAATCCGAAACATCGCAAA
>JBIKRP010000184.1:0-5023 GCA_044349145.1 Flavobacterium sp. | reverse complement strand
AAAACTATTTTCTTCATGAAGCCCGTTTAAAAAAACAATGTACTAAAGTAACACAATTGTGCTGAAATTAGTACATCGCTTGAGAAAGATTAACTTTTAGTTGATGATATCAAATCCGGTATACTTGCGCAACACTTCCGGAACCACTATTCCTTCGGGTGTTTGATAGTTTTCTAATATGCCCGCAAGCACTCTTGGTAACGCGAGCGAACTTCCGTTTAGCGTATGTGCCAATTGATTCTTGCCGTTGGAATCTTTGTAACGCAATTTCAATCGGTTGGCTTGAAAAGTCTCGAAATTAGACACGGAACTGATTTCTAACCAACGATCTTGTGCAGTTGAAAACACTTCAAAATCGTAGGTCAATGCCGATGTAAATCCCATATCACCGCCGCACAAACGAAGAATTCGATAAGGTAATTTTAATTCTTGTAACAAAGTTTTCACATGCTCCACCATGCCGTCAAGTGCTTCGTAAGATTTGTCGGGATGTTCGATGCGTACAATTTCGACTTTATCAAATTGGTGCAAACGATTCAGTCCACGAACATGCGCGCCATAAGAACCCGCTTCTCTTCGGAAACATGGTGTATAACCCGTGCATAAAACCGGCAATTCATTTTCGTTAAGAATGACATCACGGAACAAATTCGTGACTGGAACTTCAGCAGTTGGAATTAAATATAGATCATCAATTCCTACGTGATACATTTGTCCTTCTTTGTCAGGCAATTGACCCGTTCCGTAACCTGACGCTTCATTTACAAGATGTGGTACTTGCACTTCGTTGTAACCCGCTGCCGTATTTTTATCTAGAAAATAATTGATTAAGGCACGTTGCAACTTGGCTCCTTTACCTTTATAAACTGGGAAACCAGCACCAGTTATTTTTACACCCAATTCGAAATCAATGATATCGTATTTTTTTACCAATTCCCAATGCGGTTGTGCTCCTTCGTGTAATACTGGAATTTCTCCTTCTTGAAAAACAGTGACATTTTCTTCGGGAGTTTTTCCTTCAGGCACCAGGTCTGATGGAAGATTTGGCAGTGTATATAATTTATGAGTAAGCTCGTTTGCAAGTAGTTCTGCTTTTTCAGAAAGTTCTTTGCTTTTTTCTTTCAAGAGAACTGTTTTTTCTTTTAGAATTGCGGCTTTAGATTTTTCGCCACTTTTCATTAATTCACCAATAGAGGCCGCTAATTTGTTGGCTTCAGAAAGCACATTGTCTAGTTCAACTTGAGTCGCACGGCGCTTTTCATCCAATTGTACAACTTCTTCCACGACAGCTTTTACATCTAAATTCCTTTTAGCCAAAGCTTTGATCACTTTTTCCTGATTTTCTCTAATAAATCCTATTTGTAACATGTTCTACTTTTTATTGTTGGAAGTTGCATTTCTATTAACGACGGCAAATTTAATCAAATGTTTTGGATATGACCGAGCAATCAAAAAAACTTAAACGCATTGTGTTTGCTAGACTTTTACATAAAGAATAGCATTTGTAGTAAAATTAACAGTCGTTTGCTGAAGAATTAATTAAATTCGCGGAAATATTTTAAACATAATGAAAAATCTAGCGCTACTATTATTGTTGATTTCTTGCAGTTCTTTGTTTGGACAATCATTAGATCGTGAATTTGAAGATCTCGTGCAAGCCGAAAGAAAAGGTGCGCAAAAAAGAATGACATTTGTGACCAATCCCAATACTTATAATTACGATATCACCTATCATAGATTACGTTTGACTGTAGACCCAACGCAACTTTTTATTAGTGGAGAAGTAACGACAAAGTATATTGCAAGAGAAAACATTAATTCGGTGACTTTTGATTTGTCTGATGCCTTAGATGTCAGCACAGTAAAACAAAGAGGAATCGATTTGAATTTTACTAGAAGTGGAAATGATGAGCTGATTGTCAACTTGCCTGTAACGCAAAACATCAACGTATTAGATTCCTTAAGCATCAATTATTCTGGCACACCACCAGCAAGTGGTTTTGGTTCCTTTTTAATTGATGAGCACAACGGATCTCCCATTTTGTGGACCTTGTCAGAACCCTTCGGAGCCATGGAATGGTGGCCTTGCAAACAAGATTTGGTAGATAAAGTAAATAATATAGATGTTTATATTACGGCTCCGTCACAGTATATGTCAGTATCCAATGGACTTGAACAATCAAGAATTAGCAATGGTAACGGGACAGCTACCACACATTTTAAACACAATTATCCAATACCCGCTTACCTGATTGCAATTGCTGTCTCGAACTACCAGGTTTATAATCAACAAGGAGGATTAGGAACGGCTGCGAGCCCTTTTTTTCCAATTGTAAATTATATGTATCCTGAAACTGCGACAGCTAATATTGCAAGTCTTCAAGTAACTCCAGATATTATCAATTACTTCGAATCTGTTTTTGACCCATATCCATTTAGAAATGAGAAATACGGTCACTGCCAATTTGGTTGGGGTGGCGGAATGGAACACACGACTGTTTCTTTTATGACTGCGGGAACTTCGGGAGGTTATACAAGAAGTTTAATTGCTCATGAAATGGGGCACCAATGGTTTGGTGATAAAGTAACTTGCGGAAGTTGGAAAGATATCTGGTTAAACGAAGGTTTTGCTACTTATTTGGCTTCAATGGTGATTCAAAATTTTGATGGAGAAGACGCTTTTATTAGTGATAAATCGACCATGATTAATGCGATTACTTCAACTCAAACGCTCAATAGTGCACTGTATCTTACTGATGACGAAGCTACAGATGTCAATCGAATTTTCAATAGCAGACTTACCTATAGAAAAGGCGCGATGGTATTAAATATGTTGCGATTCAAACTAGGCGACACAAACTTTTTTCAAGCACTTCGTAATTACCTTAATGATCCTGAATTGGCCTATGGTTATGCGCTTACGCCTGACTTACAAGGTCACTTAGAGGCTACATCGGGGATAAATTTGACTGAATTCTTTAACGATTGGGTATATAACATAGGATATCCTATTTACAATATTACCGCCAACAATCTAGGTGATGGCCAAGCCAAAATAACCATCAATCAGTCGCAATCGAATCCATCCGTGAATTATTTTGAAATGCCAGTACCTATTCGCTTAACTGGAGCTGGAGGACAACAATTGGATTTGGTTTTAGAAAACACGACTAACGCACAACAGTTTATTGTCAATGTTCCTTTTCAAGTAACAGGTGTTGTTTTCGACCCTAAGAAAGATATTATTTCTAAAAATAATTCAGCGACATTAGGAGCAATTGCTTTCGAATTAGAAAGTAAGGTTGTCATCTATCCAAACCCTACAACATCAGTAGTTACTGTTGTAATGCCGCGTTCGATCTCACTTGAAAAATGTACTGTTTTTAATGCTTTAGGACAAAAAGTGGAAGAATTTAAAACGAACATCTTATCTGTAGATCAACTAGCTTCGGGTATGTACACTATTGAAGTGATTACTTCTGAAGGTCGTATCCTTAAAAAATTCATAAAAAAATAAACCACGCGAGATATATGCTATAAAGTAAGGTGAAAACCTTACTTTTGTGCGTTTAAAAAGAACTAAAATCGAACAATGGAAATAGTTATCAAGCTTTCTCAATTCTTATTGAGCTTATCTTTACTGATCATACTGCATGAATTAGGGCATTTTATTCCCGCCAAATTATTTAAGACCAGGGTTGAAAAATTCTACTTGTTTTTCGACATCAAGTATTCTTTGCTAAAGAAAAAAATCGGAGAAACCGAGTACGGAATTGGTTGGTTGCCCTTAGGTGGTTATGTAAAAATATCCGGAATGATTGATGAAAGCATGGACAAAGAGCAAATGGCTTTGCCACCACAGCCATGGGAATTCCGTTCTAAGCCGGCTTGGCAACGTTTAATTATTATGCTTGGAGGCGTTACCGTAAATTTTATTTTAGCATTTATCATCTATATTGGGATGGCTTTCTATTATGGTGATTTGTATTTGAACAATAGTGAATTGAAGGATGGGATTGCTGTAACTTCACCTGTTGGAGAAGAAATGGGTTTTAAAACGGGCGATAAAATTCTTGAAATTGACGGGGAAAAAGTAGTCAAATTTAATGATGTTCAAAACAAGATTTTATTTGCTAAAACTGTGGTTATTGAACGCAACGGCGCAACTCAAAAAATTGACCTACCAATTGATTTGATTGACAAAGTATTGAACGGTGAAAAACGACCTTTTATAGATTGGAGAGAGCCTTTCATGGTAGGAAAAGTTGGGGATTCTTCTGCAAACGTCGACTTAAAACCGAAAGATATCTTAACATCATTGGACGGCGTTTCAACAAAATATGCAGATCAAGTAATTGCAATTGCACAAACAAAAAAGAATCAAACCCTGGATGGAATTGTCCTTAGAGACGAAAAAGAAATCCCGATGAAGATTCACATTAATAAAGATGGTAAACTTGGCGTTTTTGCAGCTTCTTTTGGAGTTTCCAGTTTGGAAAAATTGGGCTTATATAAATTTAGCAAACAAGAATATGGTTTTTTCGACTCCTTTCCAGTGGGAATTGAAAAAGGTAAAAATCAATTGCTGGGATACGGAAAACAGTTGAAAGCTATTTTTACGCCAAGTACTGGCGCCTATAAAGGTGTGGGTGGATTCAAAGCAATTTTCGATATTTTTCCCAAGACATGGAGTTGGGAAATTTTCTGGAATATCACCGCACTTTTGTCAATTATGTTGGGTGTGATGAATTTACTTCCTATTCCAGCTCTAGATGGAGGTCATGTGATGTTTCTATTATATGAAATGATAACCAGAAGAAAACCAAGTGATAAATTTATGGAAAACGCTCAAATGGTGGGGTTTGTATTATTAATTACGTTGTTATTATTTGCAAATGGAAATGATATTTACAAAGCAATTTTTCATAAATAATATTTTTTGAAATTTTTGCTTGATTTTATTTGTGTAAAATAATTTTCGTACTATATTTGCACCGCTTTAAAAGTGAAATACACTTTCCTT
>JBIKRP010000182.1:0-5035 GCA_044349145.1 Flavobacterium sp. | reverse complement strand
TTTTATATTTGTTTTCATTATGTTATGATAATAAAATATAATATTAATGGCAACTAAAATGGCAACGATATGAAATATACCTTTAAACTCAAAGAACCAAATTCAGATAAAGAAACTTTAATTCTATTTTCATGCTTCTTCAAAAATGAAAATAAGAAGTTTATATTTTCAACTGGAGAAAAGATACATCCGAAAAATTGGGATGCTTTTTCAAAATTTCCATTTATGAATGGTAGAGATAAATCCAAGTTTGCGGAAAGTATAAAAATGCAATTAAATAGATATTCAGATTTGATGCTAGAAACTGAAAGTTTGTATAAAAGAATAAATGAAGACTTTACTTCAAAAACATTAAGGAAAGTATTTGAAGAAGAATTTAAGATTACGCCTTCTGGAAAGAATATTTTTTTTGATGCTTATGATGAATTTATGTCAGATAAAACAAAAGGTAAGGAATGGTCAAGCGCAACAATATTGAGATACAATAATATAAAGAACATCCTTAAAAACTTTGAAAAAGCAAAGAACTATAACTTAACATTCAGTAAAATTGATGAATCCTTTCATCGTGAATTTACTTGTTATTGTATGGATGATTTAAAACATATTAATAACACCTATTCCAGAAATTTAGGACTTTTCAAAACTTTTATGTTTTGGGCAAAAAAGAAAAAATTTACTTATAATGATTCTTTTCTTGATTTTAGAAAAGTTGATAGGGTTGTAACTAGTCAAATAGCATTAACTATTGAAGACCTTAATAAATTAATGAAACACGATTTTTCAAGCAATAGACTTGAAAAAGTAAGGGATGTATTTGTTTTTGCCTGTGTTACTGGGATGCGGTTTGGCGAACTTTCACTCATAACAAGAAGTAATGTAACAGATAATTGTATTATCCTGAAAGAAGATAAAGATGAAACGAAAGAAGCTAGAGAAATACCATTAACAAGCCTTTCTAGATTTATCTTGCTAAAGTATGATTATAAACTTCCGCTAATTGCAAATCAGAAGCATAACGAGTATATCAAAGAAGTTTTTGCAGAATTGGAATATACTAACAAGGTGCAAAAGGTTACAACAAAAGGAAAAGAAAATATCAAAGAAGAAATGATTTTTAAAGACAGAATTAGCACCCATACTGCCAGAAGAACATTTATTACCATGATGAAAAGACAAGGTAAAAGCGACAAGCTAATCGCATCTATAACTGGTCATTCAGATATGAAAACCTTAAATCAATATTATCAAATTAGCGAACCAGAAAAGAAGGAAGCAATGGATGAAGTTTTTGATATTGAAATTCCATTGAAGAAAATAAATGAAAATTGATTAATGTTTTGCTCCTAGAAAAAACCTAACTTTTCTAACATTTTTAACCAAATAAACCATCATCCAAAAATATCGGGCGTTCTGAATTATTGTTTTGGCAATAGGTATTTATAAAAAATTCTGTCTGTTTTATAAGGTCTTCTTTTGATTGTTCAAAGATTGAAACAACTTTTAATGCTTTACATACTATCTCGGTGGCTTGTTTTGAATTAACATCATCTCTTTTAATGAAGTCGAGCAAGTCATCAAAATTATTAATCGTTATCTGTGTCATTCGCTTGTACTATGGTTACTGTAATGGGGTTAAATCTATTTTCGATATCTGTGGTTAACTCGGTTGCTTTCAAAGTAGGAACAACAAACTTTGATAATTCAATTATCACTTTAAGACGTTGTAAAGGTTCTAAACTCTTAAGGTCATTTTCTAACTGCTCCAAATTATTTGAAACTAGATTTTGAAAATGTTCCCTTATTTCTTTGGTGGTCTTGTTAACTACTCCAGCGGTGCGCCCTCCTGTTTTTACTCCTATTGCCATTTGTCTAAATTAATCTATTATAGATAAAACAAATGTAAATAATTTATTTAATAGAAATTAACTATTAAATGTTATATTTGTACAGGTTTTACACATTGCCTGTGTGGACTATTTGAACAAAAAAAGAGCAACTTTAATCGGTTGCTCTTTTTTGTTTATTTACCATTTAGATTCCATTTCCAAAGGTTTGTCAATCGACTTTTCAATTAGCACAATCATCTTTGGTATTTCAGAATTGAGCCATTCTTTAATTTCAACCCATTTCCGTTTTCTATACTTAAGCCAATCTTTCTTTTCGTGCGGATAATCTTTATCTTGTGTCATTAGTCCCAACGAGATTGGAGCTTTGTGAACAATATTATCAATCACTATTTTGTATCGACCTTTTTTAAAGTAGACGTTTACATCAAAAAAAACTTCCCCGTTTGCACTATTCATAAATTCATTTATGTGATAATTCAAACCCTGTTTGTACTTGATTACACCCAAATCTTTATCGGCTTGGACTACACTTTTACTATATTTATCTTGACTTCCTACTAATTCAATTAGTCTGCTATTTAATCTTTCAAAAAGAATTTCCTTTGAAGTCGTACTATCAATGTAAATTATTTTTTCAAATGATATTGCTTGAGGATAAACTTTTGCAATGAATATTAAAAATGCTAATACAATTAGTCTTTTCATAACGTTTTTTTTCTTCTAGTTTTACCTTTTTGAACACTTTCTGAATCTACTCAATTAACAATAGCGTTCTATTAGTCAATTCCGTTTTATATTTCAATATATCATCAATATGCTCTAAATTATACTCGTTGTCCCCTATAAAGATTTTCATTTTACCTCCATTAGTAACTAATTTGCAAATAACTTTCTTTGAACTGTCATCAATACTAATGTTGAAAAAACCTTTAAAATCTCTATATCCAACACGTTCTTTTGGAATTTTCTTATTCTGAATTAAGACAGTTCTTATTGTGTGGTACGCTTGAATTTCCAAATCTGTTGTTATCACTCCTTGTGAGTTTGACAATGATTCTAACTGAACTTTTTTATCATACATACATTTCAAAAAAGAGGAATTAACTAGGTTAATCATTTTACCTATTGTTTCCTCATTAAATTTTGTACTAAATGTCATATTCTTATGAATGATTTTCATTAAGTCTTTTGAGGGCGCAACCAATTCTTTGAAAAAAGCATTTTCAAAACTTTCAACAAAAACAATTTCTTGAGCGTTCTTGACTATATCAATTACTTTGATAAATCGTTTGTCAAATTTGATTAACTCCTCCAAATCGCTTTCAGTATAACTACTTATATTGAAAGTGAAAAATGGTTTACTATCAATTATATTCGGCTCAACAACATCAGAATAAAACTTGTATTCAATACCGTTGGTCAAAATTGCTATTTTGGAATTCTTAGTATTGCTAAAATATCCATTTAATTGCCCAGCTTCTTTGTCTGTCAGTTTGCTATTGTGTTTTTTTGCTTCAACAAGAATAGTATCTTTTTTATTAAGCAAAATAGCATAATCAATTTTTTGGCTTATCCTATCTCCAAAATCTGCATTGTATTCAGGAATCAAATCATTTGAAACATAATTTAGCATTAAGAAAAAAGGTTCGATTAAGAACTTTCTTGTTTGTGCTTCATTACTACACAATTCAATCGCATCATTAAGTTTAAAATTATCTAGCGACTTTTTTAGTTGACTTACTGCCTGTTTTGGTATTACTATCATATTATATTGTTATTTTTTTAAAATGGGTAAATAGTCAAGTGGTCTAATCCCTGAGGCAACGAACTGAAAAACCGCTTTCCTTATTGTTGCCGTACCTTCCTACGTTACCATTTGAGTAATCAAGGGTGCGGAACAAGGCAATCGACGCCTTGAGCTCTGACGAACTCCACCAGTAACCGAAGTAGCCAATACCAAAGAACCTTCCATTGCCCCCGCAATCACCTCCTGGAAGACCTGAGAAGCCTGATGCGTTGGTAGCTTGTGCATTAGGAATATACCATAGTCCAGTACCAGTGTGAATGGTTCCGGTTGTTTTCATTTTACCTCCCGCAGTATTAGGAAAAGTATTACCGCCATCTGCGTTTGGGTCAATATAGTTAATCAATGTGCTCCATTCTTCGTCAGTAGGAACGTGCCAGCCCGTTGGAGCTAGTTTTTTGCGTAATGCTGGGTTTGCTGCGGAAGAAGCATCATAAATACCTACCACTGCATACCAATTGTATAACTTGCCATAAGTTGCGCCAATGGCTGTGCTGTTTTCGTAATAGCACCAAGCTCCAGTAGTTAAATTTTCCCATTGCGCTGGGTTAGTTACTTGCGGAATGGGTGTGCCATCGCTGTAACGGCTTACGTTTAAGTTTCTAGTCATCCAAACTTGAGTGCCAATCTGTACAGTTGGACTTAGTATTGGCACAGTTGGTCTTGAAGCCACTTGGTTTTGTGTTTTAGTTTCTTCATTTGAACAAGAAAATAACGCCATTGATAATAATAACACGAATACTATTTTTTTCATAATTTATTTTTATAAAGTCAATAAAGCCTCTTAACTATTAATCTGTACATCCAGCAAAAAAACCGCTTGGTGCTGTTTGTGTCGGTTGTCTAGTATCGCAGTCAATTGGTTGTTTAGGCACAAAGAACTGACCGCCATCACTAGTTAGATATCTAGCGTTGCAAGTGCATCCATCATCGTCATCTTTATTGCAAGAATTAATCGATAAAACAAAAAGTGCTAATAGTATAATTTTTTTCATGATCTATTTTTTCAAAGTTATATCTATAAACTGACTATCGAGGTCAAAGTCATTCCGAACACAATACGCAAAGAAGTTGTGATACAGTTCTCTAACCTCGTGGTGTTCGTTGTAAGCCATCAAATAATGAATGATGTCTTCAGATTGTAAAAATTATTTTCTAGCTTCTGAACGCCTTGTTCTAATTGCTTAACTTTTGCGTTCATATTGTCTAAAATATTGGCGTATGTCTTCATCAACTTTGGCGGTTAGAAAATCAAAACTAATCAATTATTGATTATAAAAGGATTAAATTAATTTGCTTCAATACCTTTTCAACAAATAAGTAGTTCATTTGTTGCTGGTCTTCTGCTAAATCTCGAATGTATTTTCTTAAATCATTTTCA
>JBIKRP010000181.1:0-5040 GCA_044349145.1 Flavobacterium sp. | reverse complement strand
CCACTGGTTACAACACCATTGACATTAACGGTAATCGGATTATTACCAAGCATTCCATCGCCGTCGGAATCGATAAATCCCGCTTCGATGACGTCATTACAGCCATCACCATCACTTTCTAATGAAAAATAATTTTCGATATCATCGCTATTCGAATCTCTTACGACGTAATTTAGAATTCCTGAATTTGCGGAAGTTTCGATTGCATTAAAGACACCATTGGCACCAAAGTTAGCAGGAATCCCATCAATTCTTCCGTCACCATTACTGTCAGTTGCAGGACTTCCTGCTTCTACGATGTCATAAATTCCATCATTATCGCTATCTAAGTCCAGATTATTAGGCACTCCGTCTGAATCACTATCAGCCGGTAGGAGTCCATTACCAAAAGCATCATCTAAACCATCAATATTTGCATCAATATTTGAAGGGATAATTGGACTTGTTCCGAGCGCTTCCATTTGGTCTAAGATTCCGTCGTTATCGCTATCCAAATCTAAGGCATCCTGAACACCATCTCCATCGGTATCTTTTGCGACACAAGTAGTGACCAATCTAAAAGTCGCATTATTGCTTTCTGCATCCGAAAGGTTCGTATGTTTTAGTGTAATACTGCTAGTAGCAGCTGACTTAAATCTAAACGTACCAGTCCCGGCTGCTAAAGGCGTTGCACTATTTACGCGAAAGCGAATTTCGTATGAGGAATAAACCGTTACGTTGCTTTCGTAGATATCGTCATAATTCGTGTCGATGAGGAGTTGATTGTTTGGATTTTGAACGGTGATCGTCTTATTTATATCGCAAGTAACCACAAAGTCTGCATTGAAATTAATCAAGTTTGCTGGCAAGGCAGTGCTGACATATTCTAGCGATATGTTGGTTGGAGTGGCAAATGTTTTTTCAAAAGTTACGGCATTATTTTTTCCCACTGGCGTTTTTGTAATAAAGTTACCATTGGCATTGCCCGTGAATGGAACTGGAACTGGTGTATTGGGACCGGAAGTGCTAATGGTGATGCTAGAACTATCTGTAAGATCAATTCCTACATCACCAATCGATTCGTCGCAGTTGGGTATTCCATCATTATCAAAATCGATATCGATATTGTCATTCGCTTGGTCGTTGTCTGAATCCAATGGACAAGAACTTATGGGGATTTCGTCGGAAGATATTTCATTAGTGCCGCAATTTCCGATGGCCGCTTTTACATAATAGTAACCCGGTTGCAGTGGATTGTAAAAATTTTGATTGGCTCCGGCAATGGCAACACCATTAAAATACCATTGAAAAGTGTCAAACGAACTGAGCGAGTTAACTCCAAGTTCCGCATTTGGAATGCAATTCTCTTGAGTAACATTTACTAAACTAAAAGTAATTTCAGGTTTAAATATAAATCCAGAGTAAAAACCACCAAAAGTCGCTGCACCATCGGTTCCGTATGCCGCCAAATACAATTCTTCAGTAGAATAGACACCGATATTTCCTGTTAATCCAATTATCACGTAAGTGTCATAATTTCCCAAAGATGTGGCTACAGTTGTCGGTCCAGCGACAGTAACTCCTGGAATTGAAGAAAGCGATGCCAATGGATTATTTGTGCCATTAATTTGAAAGTTTAATGATGCGCCCGCTTTTGTAATTAAGGTTATTTTTGAAATAGAATAAACTCTTGTTCCAATTTGATTGATCAGCGGGATATTGTCAATCAATTTTGGTGTTTCGCAACTTAACGGCGGAACAAAAAACAATTCTTGATTGGCAAAATCGGTTCGGCTATCATCACCGATGGTTTGATAGGCAAATACATTTTTGGAGGATTGAACGTATAGATTTCCTTGAGAATTGAAATTGCTTCCATTTAAATCAAGGTATTCTCCCGAGTTTATAACAAAATCGGGCGCGCCAGTATTTCCGTTTAGTCGAATTTCTGTACCGTCACTATGTGCCACTAAAAGCACTCTTTCAACAACATCTTGACCGGTACTTTTTATGAAAATATAATCTTTTCCGGTGCGCTCAACGGAAACAATTTGATCAAAACCCAAATCTAAATTGTTATCAGCGTTGGTTCCAGCAAATGATCCGCAATTGACCGCAATGGGTTTATCGGAAGTTACCAATGAACCAATGAGTCCGTCTCTATTCGCTGTAAGTTGTTCCGGCGCGAGTGGGTCTAATGGGCCTTCTACTGCCATGACAAAACTTTCACCACTATTCAAAATGATAGACGACGGCGTATTTCCTGCAGCAGCATTATTAATGAGTACTACGCCAGGTTTGATATCATCAAATTGCACTACGGTGTTATTCTCTGTTGCTAGTACAGAAACGAAAGTATAATGTCGCTGACCAAAAGAAAGATTAGGATTGGTGTTTTGTAATGAGCCTATTCTGAATTTCGTACCTAAACAGGCAAGTCCTTTAGATATAACTGCACCAGATTGATTTCCATTCCCTGCAATAAGTCGAACCGAAACATACACCAAATCGTCCGCATCAATAATATATCCTTTAGTGGTTTGAATGGTATTGACGTCACTTTTTTGAACCATCAATTGCGTGCTCACCCCAAACCCAGCGTTGAAAACATAAGGATTTGTTTTTGAAACGGTTGCATTGATCGTCGTGCCTCCGAGTTGTATTATTCTAAAATTCACCGGAGTGGCAGATGGCGTTGAAATATAAAGATATTGCTCTTGCGCACTTCCTGAAACGTCATTGGTTCCTGACAAAGGCGGGATGTAGTGTATTTTGCTAAACTGAGCAAAACATCCAATAGAAAACAGTAGAAAAAATAGTAGGTTTATCTTTTTCATTGGATAAAATTAGCAAATAAAATACAAATATTATCGTTTGAGTGAAAAATGCCCTTTTATTGTTCGCTCGTTATTGAGTTCTAACACAAACCAATAATCGTCAGCTGGTAATTTTGTTCCAGTTAAAGTTCCATCCCATCCATTTTGTGGCGCTATTTGCTTCAACAATTTTCCGAAGCGGTCATAAATTCGAATGACAGCATTGGGATAAAAATCTAAATTTTCAATTTTCCAAACATCATTATAGGTGTCGTCATTTGGCGTAAAAAAGAGTGGGTAATCCAAGATAAAAAAAGTATAAATATCGTCTCCACATTTGAATAAGTCTCTGACATATACTTGATATTCTCCCGGAGCAAGGCTGTTGAACGTAGGGCCACTTTGAAAATTAATCCCATCCAACGAGTATTCCCATGTTCCGAGTCCTTCTACATTGACAGTAACGGTGTTAGCGTCTCCTTGAAAATCATTAATATCGACAGAAGTGATTGTTGGATCTCCCGAAGCAATCGCGATGAATTTCTTGGTCGCTTCACATCCGTCGCTATTGGTAACCGTTACCGTATATTCTCCGGGCGTTGTTAAGTCGGTTGAAAAGTCATTATCTCCATTACTCCAATCGTAAGAAAAGAAAGTGGTTGCGATAGATACCGTTGATGGAACCTCGTCGCAAATATAAATTTCTTCGTCTTCAAAGTTAGGTGGCGAATTACTATTTACATACAAATCAACGGCTTGAATTCCATAACAATCACTTCCGTTGATGATTTTAGCGTAAATTCTGGATATATATTGTGTTTCATTGACATAAGTCGATGGCAGAATATTGGTTTGCAGCAATGCGTCATTATAAGTAGGATAGTAATTTACGATAAGTCCAGACGGGAGTCCACTCAGAACGGAAGCATCAATATCACTTAATTGAAAAGCATAAAATCCATCGATATCATCGTCTAAATCACAACTTTCATAATCGACCGCGAATGGAAAAGCATTATTTGATATTTGAAGTGAAATTGTAGCGGTAGCAAAACATCCAAAACTATTGCTAACACTGGCATAAATAGTTTTTGGACTACTTGAATACGAATTAGCATTTGAAATTGAATTAGATGTATTTTGAATTTGAGCATCCGCTAAATTTTCATAATAGGTAACAGGTCCAAAACCAGTATCGTTATTTGTAATAATCGAATCTAAAGTGGTTAGATTGAAAAGCGTGATTCCATTTTGATCTTCATCACATTGTACCATCGTTGTATTGGTAAGCACTGGTGCCGGAGAGTATTCGATTACTATTTCTCCTTTAGCGATACAAGTCGAAGTTCCTAAGGTGATTTCTACACTATAGGTGCCTGGAGTGGAAACGGTTAATATTGAATTCGTTTCTCCTGCAATTTCGATATTGTCTTTAAACCACTTGTAGGAGTTAATTCCCGGTTCGGTAGTGATAATATCAAATGTATTTCCTTGACAAATTGGATTGTTGGTTGATATCAGGCGATCTGGACCAAGATTAGTCCCAACATTAAAACTCCCGCCACCTAAAAATATTGCTGAATCGTAAAGATTATTTCCTTGATCTGCTATTACTAATTTAATATGATATAAAGTTCCAGGAACAACTGTTGCTTGGGCTTTCATTATCGTGGTTTGCCCATTAAAGTTTGTCGGATGATCACTGCTGTTGAAACCACCAAAATAGGATTCATTTGCAGCTGGGCAAATAGTTCCAGAACCTCTTACGGTATTCACACTCACTGGAATTGATGTGTCGGGAATAATAGCGAGGTTTTGATAAGGATTTGTGCCAGCGGCTTCTTTTAGCAAGAATGCAAAACCATCAGTAAAACGGCATTGATTGCTGCTTGGATTTGATAAATATTGCTCTGATGAAAAAATGTAGTCGAAGCTGATTTTGTTGGTTAATGGTAAAAAATCAAATTCTATAATGGTTGCATTTACAGTATTGTTTACATCAATCGCTTGAGCTAGATCAGAATCACCGAGCCAAGAGGTACTACCTTCACTTAAAATACCATTATTCGGACCAACAGCCGAAACTGCTTTTCCGGTGCTTAGGACAATCCCATCTGCAAAAGGGAAAGCACTACTGCCATTAGTGAAATAACCATAACTTTGTTGTGAACCAAAATTTCCTCCGCTAACTGAAAAATTAGTAGCATTAGCACAAGGACTATTTATAAGTATATCTTCTACAAGT
>JBIKRP010000180.1:0-5055 GCA_044349145.1 Flavobacterium sp. | reverse complement strand
TACCTTTTTCAATTTATCGATTGGAGTTTCAGCGACACCGGCTCCTGATTTCGAACTTAACATAGCGTTTTCTGCGCTTTCAGACTCTAATGTTTTGATCGCTGCCGCCATATCTTTGAGTGGAAAACCACGGTCTGCCATTAAACCATTGATTTTTGTTATCACTTGAACTAAGCTAGCATTTTCTTGAAAGGCTTTTTTATAATTTGGATATTTTACTTCAGTACCTTGGTTATTTGCTGTTTCCATATACCCGTTGGTGTTACACCACACGTCACTTGGAACTACCATAATCGTTGGTTTTTTAGCTTGTCCAAATGCAAGACTTACGAATAGAATCGCCAATAAGACGAAACTGCTTTTAATATTTATTTTTTTCATCATGCTTATTTATAGATTATTTTGGAATGATGCCGTCGGCAATCAATTTTTGTTTCAATTCTGAGCGAAGTACACGAACGATAAAACCATTGGTAACACTTCCTCTGCCTCTTTTACGATCACGACTTAATTTATCCAGAATTCGCTCATCTTTAAGTGAAATGAAATCTCTATATTCACCACCGTCAGTGAAAAATTTATTGAAGTAATCTTCGTATTTTTCTTGAGCATT
This sequence comes from Flavobacterium sp., assembly GCA_044349145.1. Classification (GTDB taxonomy): domain Bacteria; phylum Bacteroidota; class Bacteroidia; order Flavobacteriales; family Flavobacteriaceae; genus Flavobacterium. The sequence continues at coordinate 4,442 of JBIKRP010000180.1, read as the reverse complement.
TACTTCATAAATTAATGGTCTTTGCTGACATTCTTGTTTTCCTTCTAGAAGTCCGAAAAAAAGGATGTCTCTTATGGCATTTTTCTTCGCTTGCTCTACCGCATCGCTTCGATTTCGTCCATTTCCCCATGCTTTCACCGTTTGTGAGCCATCTCCTTCGACGCCCATACATTCGGTTTTATAACCATAATTACCTGCAAGTTTCTTCTGAGCCACAATCGACGGAATCGATATCAGAAAAGCAAGTGTTATCAATAGTGTTTTCATTGTTTATTTTTTTTGAAATTAGAAACCCGATGTTAAACCTTTGATAATTCCAGCTGCTTCAAGATCTTTTCGCAAAGCATCTTTGGAAACTGAAACTAGTACGCCAATTTTGTATTCTTTACCCACTTTTACGCGGTCGCTAGCATCTACATTTCCGTCTGCAGATTCAGAGACATACTTCATAAATTTCCCGCCTTCTTCAAAGAATGGATCAAAGAAATCTGCTTTTTCTTCCTCAATACCCGGGCTTGGGGCCAAAGGTCTTTGAGAAGTACATCCTTGACCACCACCTGAAAAACCTTTAAAGATAACGCCGTGTATAGCATTTTTCTTAGCTTGTGTAGTGGCTACTTTAGGATTTTTAGAATAAGACCAAACCTTAATTAGGTATGTTCCATCTTTTCCAATGCCAGCGCATTCTATTTCGTAGCGCCATTCTCTTGTCGCTTTATCCGCTTTTCTTTGTCTTCCGGCTGATTGTGAGAACGTCATTGTGCTTATTAGCATAAACACCATTACAATTATATTCCTTGTTTTCATTTTTATTAAATATTAAGTATTATTTTCCTTTCTTTTGAACTATAAGCATGCCTTCGTAGAAGTCCTTACCATTAACTTTTTTGAAATAGGTTTTCCCCCCAGCATTTTCCGGGTTTTCTTCGTCAGCACCAAAACGATTGTCCCAAATAGGATAAGAAGTATCAACTTTGATTGTTCCAACTGATACGTATTCGGTTTTCCCATTTTCATCTTGACGTTGCTCTAAGACATCAAACTTAGATTTGTCTGATAATCCTTCCTTTAAACCAATTTTTGCTGTAATTGGTTCACCGCTAAAAAGAGGTGTTTTTGTTTTGAACTCATCGTGATTTTTCTGAAGTTTTACAATGACAGCGTCCATAGCTTTCATAGTAGCTTTCTGAACGAGTTCAACTTCACTTTTTTGCGTAAATACAGATGATTGAACGTCTGCCCAAGAATCATCCGCTCCTAAATAAACCAATTTAAAAATGTTGGTTTCGTCAAATAATTTTTTCTTCTCTGGAGTGATCGACGCGTCATCTGCCCAATAGTCATTATAGAATCTTGCTGCAACTTCCTCACTCCAGTCTAGCCGGTAAAGGTGACCTTTAGTTTTTACGACGTAGCCTTTCCCGGCCACTGTTACCCCCGCAGAAGTAATTGTAGCTGCTGTGGAGACATCTCCAAGACCTGCTGCGCCAGCAACTTCTCCGATGGCACTAAGCCAGCCACTCGCTTTTTTGGCCACCTCTTCCTTCGAAACATATTTAAACTCGTTAACAAGGACAAATGTCTTTTGTATTAATTCTTCTCCAGCATCTGCAAGCATCGCTGCACCCCTTTGGTCATTTTTTGATTTTGCAATATCTAATGCAGAAGCATCGTAGGTTCCTCGAGTTTTAATTAAATCCATATTAAAACCACCTTTTGGGGATCTATTAAACCATTTGGCAACTAGATTTTTAGCAATATCATCCAATTGTGGGTCGTTGATATTTTTTATGTCAATTTCAGTTCCAGAAGGGGTATTGGCTAACATTGTTCGAGCCATGTTCTCCATTTCTTTTCCATCAGGAACATTAATTGTAAAAATTCTGTTTTCTAAATTATGGTCATTATATTTATCAGGAATTGGGCTGTTGACAAAGTATGATTTGATTTCTTCAACATAGGGAGACGTTGGATCTACCATAATCATGGTATATAGTGAACTTCGTCTGTATTTCACCGACATTGGAGCCATGCTTGTTTGCGCGGTAATTGAAATTGTAGCAATAGTGCAAACAATTGTACTAAGAATGTGTTTATTCATGTGATTTAGTTATTGATTAAAATAATTTTCCTATCGAAAATTGAATTACAGAATTACTGGCTCTTTTGTTATCTCCATAAAATCCAATGTCTGTTAGCCCAAGATTATATCTAGCCTGAAAAAATACGCCGTTGTTTAATTCGTAATTTAAACCTGCATTAAGACCAAAATCAATTGTTTTTGTATTAGGAATAGTTTCGTTTGAATCATTGGTTTTTTCTTTGCCGGAAACTAAAAAACCAATTTGAGGACCTGTTTCCAGACTTAGATTTTTTGCAATAGGGAATTTACCTAAAACAGGAAGTGTGATGTAATCTAATTTAATTCTACCCCCGCCTGTGCTAGTATCACTTGCTCCTTGTCCAGAATACAATAATTCGGGTTGAATAGAAAATTTGTCATTAACAATTATTTCAGCAACTAAACCTGCATGAATACTAGTTCTAATTGCTACGTCTTTTACATCGCCCATCAAGTTAGAGACGTTTAAACCGCCTTTAATTCCAAGTTTAATTCCTTCGTCTTGTTTTGTTTTTTGTGCATTTGCAAATGCTCCAATGCCAATTGCGATTAAAACAATCAGTGTCTTTTTCATAAATGAAATTTTTTACAATTAATAAATAAAGTGCAGGGGTTTTTTTGTCAATGGGGAATACAAGGTTAAGTCTTTTTATTTAAAAAACAAAAAAAAGAGACGTTATTTAAACGTCTCTTTTATATCATGAAATGGTTTAGGATTTATCCTAGAGCCACTCTCTTAAAACCTGTAACAGTTAAGTTTGCGTCAACAGATTTGATATACGCAGCAACGCTCATGGCGCCATCTTTAATATAATCTTGGTTGACCAAAGTGTTGTCTTTAAAGAAACGACCTAACTTACCTTTAGCGATATTTTCAATCATGGCTTCTGGTTTTCCTTCTTGGCGCAACATATCTTTAGCAATTTCGATTTCTTTTGCAATTGTATCTGCATCAACTCCAGCTTCATCTAAAGCAATTGGATTCATCGCAGCTGCTTGCATCGCAACGTTTCTAGCCGCTTCTTCAGTACCAGCAACGTTCGCAGATAAGGCCACCAAAGTAGCGATTTTGTTTCCAGCGTGGATATAAGAACCAACGAAAGCGCCTGACAATCTTTCGAAAGAAGCGATTTCAATTTTTTCTCCGATTACTCCAGTTTGCTCGATTAATTTTTCAGCTACACTAATTCCGTTGAAATCAGCAGCTAAGAATGCGTCTTTGCTGTCGAAATTCAATGCTAAAGCAGCTAAATCTTGAGCCAATTTTACGAAACCTTCGTTTTTACCAACGAAGTCAGTTTCGCAGTTTAGTGTAATAACTACACCTTCAGTTTTGTCTGCGTTTACAACAGCAATAGCAGCACCTTCAGTAGATTCACGATCAGAACGATTCGCAGCTACTTTTTGTCCTTTTTTACGTAGGTTCTCAATCGCTAAATCGAAATCTCCGTCTGATTCTACTAGTGCTTTTTTGCAATCCATCATTCCAGCACCAGTGATCGTTCTTAATTTATTTACATCTGCAGCAGTAATTGTTGCCATCATCGTATTGTTTTTTATGATTAAACTTGATTTAAAAAAGAAATCCCAATTTTAAAATCCCAAATTCCAATTTTTATAAATCGTTGATTACAATTTTTGGAATTTGGAATTTTTGAGATTGGAATTTTGATTTATTTATTCTTCTGATTTAGCTTCTTCAGTTTCTGTTTCAGCAGCAACTTCTGCTACTACTTCCGCAGCTGGAGCTTCAGCAACTACCTCTTCAGTAGCTACTTCTTCTGCAGACTCTTCTGGCATTGCATCGGCAGTTCTGTTAGAAAGGCCATCAATAACAGCAGCAGTTACTAAAGATAAAATTTTATCGATTGATTTTGAAGCATCATCATTGGCTGGAATTACGTAATCTACTTCACGTGGATCTGAATTCGTGTCAACCATTGCGAAAACTGGAATGTTTAATTTTTGTGCTTCTTTTATGGCGATATGCTCTGCTTTTATATCTACTACGAACAATGCTGCTGGTAGTCTAGACATATCAGCGATTGAACCTAGGTTTTTCTCTAATTTAGCACGAAGACGATCTACTTGCAAACGCTCTTTTTTAGACAAGGTCATAAATGTTCCGTCTTTCTTCATTTTATCAATAGAAGCCATTTTTTTAACGGCTTTACGGATAGTTACGAAGTTGGTCAACATTCCACCAGGCCATCTTTCAGTGATGTAAGGCATGTTTGCAGCTTTTGCTTTTTCAGCAACGATATCTTTTGCTTGTTTTTTGGTAGCAACGAATAATATTTTTCTACCTGATGCAGCAATT
>JBIKRP010000179.1:0-5102 GCA_044349145.1 Flavobacterium sp. | reverse complement strand
CCAAACCGCTTTGGAGCATAACTTACAAACGGTCGGCATTGTGGCGCATGGCTTGAATCAAATTTATCCCAAAGTTCACAAGAAGTATGTACATCGAATGGAAGAAAACGGCGGTTTTATGACTGAATTTTGGAGTACATCTAATCCAGAAAAAGAGAATTTTGTACGACGCAATCGCATTGTGGCTGGAATTTCAGAAGCCACCATTGTCATCGAGTCTGCGGATAAAGGAGGTTCGATTATCACGGCCAATCTGGCGAACGATTACAATCGTGATGTCTTTGCAGTACCCGGTCGAGTGGGAGATTTTTATAGTCAAGGATGCAATACGTTGATTAAAACTCAGAAAGCGAATCTATTGACCGGTGCAGCAGACTTAATATTTAATCTTAACTGGGATATAAAAACGGAGACGAAACCGATTCAAAAGCAGCTTTTCGTTGAACTGAATTCCGAAGAACAAAAAATTTACGATTTCCTTTTCGCAAGAGAAAAAGAAATGCTGGACATTATTGCATTAGAATGCGACTTCCCAGTTTTTAAAATCTCAAGTATTCTACTGAATATGGAATTGAAAGGCGTAATTCGTCCGTTGCCAGGAAAATTATATGAAGCCATTTAGTTAAGAGCGAAACCCTAATTTCTCTCGAACTCTTGCCAGTACTCCATCAGCAACCATTTGAGCTTTTGCAGCGCCTTTAAGTAAAGCAGCTTCAATTTCAGGCAGGTTTTTCATGTAATAGCTGTAAGTCTCACGCTCGGTTTTGAACTTTTCTAAGATCAATTCAAACAACGCTTGTTTGGCGTGTCCATATCCGTAATCCCGATTGACATTTGCATAATTTATTGTCATCGCTGCAATTTGATCTTCGGAAGCGAGTAGTTTATAGATAGCGAAAATCTTACATGTTTCGATATCTTTTGGATCTTCTAGCGGTGTGCTATCCGTCTCAATAGACATGACTTGTTTGCGCAACGCTTTATCATCCAGAAATATATTGATAATATTATTGGCAGACTTACTCATTTTTCCACCGTTGGTTCCGGGAACATATTTGGTTTCTTCTTGGGTTGAAGCCTCTGGTAAAACAAAAGTCTCTCCCATTTGATGATTGAATCGTGCCGCTACATCTCTAGTAATTTCGATATGTTGCAATTGGTCTTTTCCGACAGGCACAAACTCTGCGTCGTACAACAAAATATCTGCCGCCATCAACATCGGATAGGTAAATAACCCCGCATTCACATCCTCCAAACGATCGGATTTATCTTTAAAAGAATGGGCCAAAGTCAAACGTTGATAAGGAAAAAAGCAGCTTAAATACCACGACAATTCAGCAGTTTGAGGAACATCAGACTGACGATAGAAAATGACTTTTTCAATATTCAACCCACAAGCCAACCAAGCCGCGGCAGTACTGTAGTTGTTCTGACGCAAAACGTCTCCGTTTTTGATTTGGGTAATGGCATGTAAATCAGCAATAAATAGAAACGATTCGTTTTCTGGTCGATTTGACAATTCTATTGCGGGAATAATTGCGCCCAATAAGTTTCCTAAATGTGGAGTTCCTGTACTTTGAATACCTGTCAGTATTTTGGCCATGGTCTACTAAATTTTGGCAAAGGTAAATGATTTGAGAAAATTAAGGATTGAATTCTTACTTTTGAAGACATGAAAATCATAAAAATTATTTTTTGGACACTATGGCGCATTTGGTTTTACCTGATGATGGGCGTTCCAATTATAATTATGTTTCCATTTTTAGTGGTTTCGATTTTAAAAGAAGAATGGTATCGGTACTTTTTTGTCATGGCGAGAATTTGGGCAAAGTTCATTTTGATTACCTCTGGTTTTTACTGGAAAGTCAAATCAGAACAAGACATCGCGATGGACAAAAGCTATATGTTTGTAGGCAATCACACTTCAATGACCGACATCATGTTGATGTTAGCCGTAGTTAAAAACCCATTTGTTTTTGTAGGTAAAAAAGAATTAACAAAAATTCCACTTTTTGGTTTTTTCTACAAACGCACCTGTATTTTAGTAGATAGAAATAGTTCTAGAAGTAGAATGGAAGTATTCAACCGAGCGCAAAAGCGATTGAGTCAAGGATTGAGTATTTGTATTTTCCCTGAAGGCGGCGTTCCCGCTGACGAATCGATAGTGCTTGATGACTTTAAAGACGGCGCTTTTCGGTTGGCGATTGAGCATCAGATCCCGATAGTGCCTTTAACTTTTATGGACAACAAAAAGAGATTTTCCTATACTTTTTTCAGTGGTAGCCCCGGATTAATGAGGGTTTTTATTCATCCATTAATTCCAACAATTGGCAAAACCATCGACAACAAAAAAGACATCAAAGAAGTCAAAGAGCAAGTTTATCAAGTAATCTATGATCAATTAATAAAGACATAAAAAAACCCGAACGAATCGGGTTTCTTATTTATGCTTCATGATCTTTTATATAAGCTTTGATTTTTTGTTCAAGTTCGTCCGCTAATTCAGGATTGTCTTTAATCAAAACCTTAACGGCATCTCGACCTTGACCTAATTTCGTGTCGCCATAGCTAAACCATGAACCTGCTTTTTTGATGATTTCAAACTCCACTGCTAAATCTAAGATTTCGCCTGTTTTCGAAACACCTTCACCGTACATGATATCAAATTCTGCCGTTTTGAATGGTGGAGCCACTTTATTCTTAACGACTTTTACTTTTGTTCTATTACCAATAACGTTGTCACCTTCTTTTATTTGAGAAGAACGACGAATATCCAAACGTATCGAAGCGTAAAACTTCAAGGCATTCCCTCCGGTTGTTGTTTCAGGATTTCCGAACATCACGCCGATTTTCTCTCTCAATTGGTTGATGAAAAATACGGTACAATGCGTTTTGCTAATGGTTCCAGTCAATTTTCGCAACGCTTGCGACATCAAACGCGCGTGTAATCCCATTTTAGAATCACCCATTTCGCCTTCAATTTCGCTTTTTGGAGTTAATGCTGCTACCGAGTCGATCACCACAATATCAATGGCACCGGATCGAATTAGGTTTTCTGCAATTTCTAACGCCTGTTCTCCATTATCTGGTTGAGAAATAATTAGGTTTTCAATATCAACGCCTAATTTCTCTGCATAATTTCTGTCGAACGCATGTTCAGCATCAATAAAAGCGGCAATACCGCCCGCTTTTTGAGCTTCTGCAATCGCGTGTAAAGTCAAGGTTGTTTTTCCAGAAGATTCAGGCCCGTAGATTTCAATAATTCGTCCTTTAGGATATCCATTTACACCTAATGCTAAATCCAACCCTAAAGATCCAGAAGAAATAGTTTCTACTTCTTCAACGGCTCTATCTCCCATTTTCATTACGGTTCCTTTTCCGTAAGTTTTGTCAAGTTTATCAAGCGTTAGTTGTAATGCTTTTAATTTGGCTTCTTTTTCTGAACTCATCTTTTCCTTCATTTATGATACACTTAATTTTTCGTAAAAATACTTCTTTTTTCTCAAGTTGCAAGGCTAGAATTTGGCGATTTTAAAAAGTTATCAGCATTGATTTTACTTAAAATAAAATCTAATTTTCGCAATTATTTTCGCAAAATTGCCGCCCATTTTTCGAAACGTTTTTCATCTTTTATGGCAAAAAATGTTTGTGCCATATCGATCGCCATTTCTCTTTGCTGGTTGGTGTTAGCGCACATTTTCATTCCTAATTCATATACTTTTTCAGCTTCTTCGAATTCATTAAGCTGCAAGAGTGCATACCCCAGTTCTCGATACAGCATATAGTTTTTTATATCTTGTTTCAGTTCACTTTTTAGAAGGTCAATTACTTTTTCGTATTCACCCAAAGAATTGTAGGCAAACGACAATTCGAAAATTAAGTTTTTAGCTTTTGGTTTTAATGAAAAAGCACTTTCTAAAAAGGGTAAAGCCAAATCGCTTTTTTGCACTTTATTGTAGTGGTAACCCAAAAGCACTAAATCTTCTGGGGTTTTTTGACGCTCGTCGTCGAGTTTTAACCAAAGCGGTTTTTCAGGTAAATGAAGTGCGGCTATTTGTTCGTCTTTCAAGAGATAAATAGGAGGCGTTTTCGTGTCCAGTGTTCTTTTCGCAATGTAATATTGCGAATTAGGTTGAAGTTTCCAATTCGAAAACGAATCGATAGATAATTCGCTTTGGAAGGTAAATGTAAAACCTACGACTTCATCCAAGAAGATATAGCCCAATAGGTAATTTAGTTCTGATGTTTTTTGGGGCAAAACAACCCAATGGTCTACGGCGTTAAAATAATCTGTTTCGAATTGGATATTGGGTTGTTTTCTAATTTGCCCTAAAATTAGCGTGCTGTAAAAAAGAAGTAGGATTTGAATAAATATTGTACGTGGCATGTTATAAGATTTGTTTGGTGTTTACAATTCAAAACTAAGTTATATTTTGTGGGTAAGATTGAAGATTTTCTGCATCAATTGTTAAATTAATAGCTCAATTCTCAGAGGATAAACAATCGAAAAAGAAATTATTTTTAGTATTTTTGGCAAAATTTTTTAAATGGAAAAAATCCTTTCTTATCCTCTATCAGCATTAGTGGTGCTATTGTTTTTGTTGGGTTTGATTGTTTTTCATCCAATTCAATGGGTTTGCTTTAACGTATTTGGTTACCAAGCCCATAAAAAAAGTGTTGACTACTTGAATTTTTTTTTGTTGCGAGTTGCAAACGTTATAGGAACAACTTTTAAATTTGAGAATAGAGCGGATATTCCGGAAAGCGCACCTTTAATTGTGGTTGCCAATCATCAAAGTCTTTATGACATTATTGGGATTATTTGGTTTTTGAGAAAGTTTCATCCCAAATTTGTCAGTAAAAAAGAATTGGGCAAAGGAATTCCGAGCATCTCCTACAATCTAAATCATGGTGGTTCAGTTCTGATTGATAGAAAAGATCCTAAGCAAGCGATTCCGACGATAAAGAAATTAGCTGACTATATCGAATTGCATAACCGAACCGCAGTTATTTTTCCTGAAGGAACCAGAAGCAAAGACGGAAAACCAAAGGAATTTGCGCAAAGTGGATTGAAAATATTATGCAAATATGCGCCTTCTGCT
>JBIKRP010000178.1:0-5104 GCA_044349145.1 Flavobacterium sp. | reverse complement strand
GAAAATCTAAAAATGATAGAAATTTTTTATTGGTCAAGAAAATTCAAAAAACTTTTCGAAATCTGTAATCAAATTGGTTTGCATTTCGTGTGAATGGACGCACAATACAAAAATAATTAAACAAAAAGTGGCTTTTTTTATATAATCACTGTTGGACTAAATTTATGGAACACAAGGCAGGTTTTGTTAATATAATTGGTAACCCAAACGTTGGAAAATCAACCCTCATGAACGCATTTGTGGGCGAGCGATTATCTATCATCACCTCAAAAGCGCAAACCACGCGTCATCGAATTTTGGGCATCGTCAACGGCGATGATTTTCAATTGATTCTTTCTGACACGCCTGGAATCATTAAGCCAGCCTACGAGATGCAGGAATCAATGATGAACTTTGTCAAATCGGCTTTCGAAGATGCAGATATTCTCATTTATATGGTCGAGATTGGTGAACAAGATCTCAAAGACGAAGCGTTTTTCAATAAAATTATCCATGCAAAAATTCCAGTACTGTTATTGCTCAACAAAATCGATAATTCTAATCAAGAGCAACTAGAAGAACAAGTAGCTTTTTGGACAGCCAAAGTGCCCAATGCCGAAATCTTCCCGATCTCTGCTTTGAAAAACTTTAATGTTCCGGAAGTCTTCGCTAGAATTATTTCGCTCTTGCCAGCCTCACCAGCCTATTATCCGAAAGATCAACTTACTGACAAACCAGAACGCTTTTTTGTAAACGAAACCATTCGCGAAAAAATCTTATTGCACTACAACAAAGAAATTCCTTACGCTGTCGAAATCGAAACAGAAGAGTTTTTTGAAGACGAGAAAATCATTCGAATTCGAGCCCTTATTATGGTGGAACGTGATACGCAAAAAGGCATCATTATCGGTCACAAAGGCGAAGCATTGAAACGCGTTGGAGTAGAAGCCCGCGCCGATTTAGAGAAATTCTTCGGAAAACAAATTCACATCGAAATGTATGTGAAAGTCAATAAGAATTGGAGAAGCAACGTCAATCAACTCAAACGTTTCGGATACAATAATTAAATTCCAATAATTAAATTCCAAATTCCAAATTCCAATAACCAAATTCCAAATTCTATGTTCCTAGGTTTTGGTATTTGGAATTTCTTTTTTGAAATTTTCTGCTTTTGGGCGTGACCACAAGGGTCCGGCTATCTGCACTCGCTTTTTTTGTTTTGTCACCCCTAGCGAGACGCTTGTCATCCTGAGCGCAGTCGAAGGACGAGGGGCTTTTTCTGAAACAAAAAAGAGCTTAAACAATGCTAATATCCCTCACGCTAATAACCAACTTTCTATCCTAAAATTTTCAAGAACAATGCTTCCAATTCATCCATCTGTCCGTAGCCATTAGAACGAATTTGCCTTGCGATAAAATAGAGCAAGAACCAAACAATTACCATCAAACCCATCACTAACAAATCCATTGTAAATGGTTGTTTCAACGTCAGATTAGAGTACAAAATCATTCCAAAAATGATAAAAACTCCTGCCACCAAAAAATGCAAGAACATAAAGAAAGTCCAGAGGGTTTGCGCAGGACCAAAAAGTCCACGTATATGCGTATGATTCTCTTTTGATTCCAATTCAAGGTGTAAATGTGGTGACCAATACTGTCTTTTTTCTCCAATCACATTCAACCAAATATGATCTTCACAGACCGAAATTTTAAAATCACCCGGCACTTTTTGAGCATAATCCTCAAATTTTTTCCGCACTAAATTAATTTCTTCTGCTACATCTTTATAAAAACGCAAGCGCAGCCGAACGTTATTTGAAGTTTCCACAACTATTTTTTTAGCAGTTATTTGTTTCTTTTCTCGGTCTAATGTAGTAAATAAATACGTGTTTTTGAAAATAATTTCACGCTTAACTTCGTCACAGAGATGACAGGCAGTTTTATTTATATGTTTGTTACAATTAACAAAAGGTGTAGATAATCTGCAGCGAATTGTCGCAAGTTTGTTTGTTCAAATTCCAGAATCCTATGTAAAAATTGACCAAAGTGCTTTTTTTGTTTTTTAGGTTCAAACCGCAATCCATTATTTGCGCAAACAAATATTCTATATGAGAGCTTGGTGACCCAACAAAGCTTTGATGCCTTTACTGCTGTCAATGATACAGCTTCTTGAACTTTGTCCAATAGGCAAAGTTTGTGAAGGAATAAAACGATACCAATAAAACAAGAAAAGTAGTTCAGAAGTTTCGCATAAAGAAAGCGTTTCAATTAGAGCTCTTTTTTATTTGGGCGTGTCGCTGCGTCGTTCCTCCTTGCGTCGCGCTGTTCGCAGTACGCGGTACTTGCTGCCATCGCTCACGCAGCTTCTCGTAGACAACAATGCCCTAGCCCGGATGGGAATGGTATACTTTTGTTCTGGGGTTCAGAACAAAAGATGTAATGTACAGCCGGATCAGCTCCTAAAAAAACACCCAAAAACTCAGCAGCTCAGTTACTTGCAACTCTCCCGCTTTTTTACCTACCTTTGCGCAATATTTCAAAAAGCATTATGAATAACATTGTAGCCATAGTCGGAAGACCTAATGTAGGAAAATCAACCCTTTTTAATAGGTTGATTCAGAGAAGAGAAGCCATCGTAGATTCGGTTTCTGGTGTGACCCGCGATCGTAACTACGGAAAAAGCGAATGGAATGGAAAAGAGTTTTCTGTTATCGATACTGGCGGTTACATTCGCGGATCTGACGATGTTTTCGAAGCGGAAATCCGCAAGCAAGTAGAACTCGCCATCGACGAAGCCGACGTTATTATTTTCGTCACCGATGTTGAAGAAGGCATAACTCCCATGGACGAAGCCGTAGCAAAATTATTGCGAAAAGTGACCAAACCGGTTTTATTGGCAGTCAATAAAGTGGATAATGCGATGCGTGAAAAAGACGCCATCGAATTTTATAATTTAGGATTGGGTGATTATTACACCTTTGCTAGTATTTCTGGAAGCGGAACAGGAGATTTGCTAGATGCCCTAATCGAAGCTTTTCCAATCAAACCAGAGCCTACACAAGAAGAAATCGAATTGCCTCGTTTTGCAGTGGTTGGCCGCCCCAACGCAGGAAAATCGAGTTTCATCAATGCCTTAATTGGCAAAGAACGTTTTATGGTAACGGATATCGCCGGAACAACTCGTGACGCCATCGATACCAAATTTGACCGATTTGGGTTTGAGTTCAACTTGGTCGATACGGCTGGAATCCGTCGAAAAGCCAAAGTGAAAGAAGATCTCGAATTCTATTCCGTAATGCGTTCGGTACGTGCGATTGAGCATGCTGATGTTTGTATCCTAATTATTGATGCGACACGTGGATTTGAAGGACAAGATCAAAGTATATTTTGGTTGGCAGAGAAAAACCGAAAAGGCGTGGTAATCTTGGTCAACAAATGGGATTTGGTAGAAAAAGACACCATGTCGACGCGAGATTACGAAGAGAAAATTCGCAAAGAATTGATGCCATTTACCGACGTGCCGATTCTTTTTGTTTCCGCTTTAACGAAGCAAAGACTTCTAAAAGCGCTCGAAACAACAGTTCAAGTTTTTGAAAATCGAAAGCAACATATCGCGACGTCAAAATTTAATGACTACATGCTAAAAGTCATCGAAGGCTATCCGCCGCCAGCATTAAAAGGGAAATATGTGAAAATTAAGTATTGCATGCAATTGCCGACGCCGACACCTCAGTTTGTGTTTTTTGCCAATTTGCCGCAGTATGTCAAAGAAGCTTACAAACGTTTCTTAGAAAATAAAATTCGCGAAAATTGGGATTTCTCTGGTGTTCCAATCGATATCTATATCCGAGAGAAATAATTTTGTAGGAATTTTTTTCTTTCACACTAAATGTCGAATTTCGTTGTTATTAATACAATAGCAACGAAATTTTTTTATGCCGAAATTCTACTTTCTACTTTTGTTTTTTACTTCGATTGTTTTTTCTCAAAATACGATTGTAATTAAAGGAAAAATCCTCGAGAAGAACACGCAAGTTCCATTAGAATCCGCGACGGTTTACCTCACGTCTGTCAAGGATTCGACCGTTATTGACTATACTATTACTGATAAAAACGGATTGTTTAAAATGGAAACCAGGAAAATAAACAAGCCTGTTTTTTTGAAAGTTTCTTATATGGGTTATCAGTCCTTCCAACAAGAACAAGAAGCTATAGCGGAATCAAAAGATTTTGGAATTATTCGATTAGAGGAAAATGCCAACAATTTGAATGAAGTAATTGTCAAAAGTGAAGCGCCGCCAATTCGAATTAAGAAAGATACGTTGGAGTTTAATGCGTCTTCGTTTAAAGTGCGCCCCGATTCTAATGTGGAATCTTTACTAAAGCAATTACCTGGTGTAGAAATAGATGTTGATGGAAAAATTACCGTCAATGGCAAAGAAGTCAATCAAGTATTGGTTAATGGCAAACCGTTTTTTGACAAAGATGGAAAGATAGCGCTGCAAAGTTTACCCTCAGACATTATCAATAAAGTGCAAGTCAGCGACACCAAAACGAGAAAAGAAGAACTCACCAAACAAGCCGCAAGTTCTAATAATGCGAGCATCAATTTGACGATCGATGAAGATAAAAATAAAGGTCTGTTTGGCAAGTTTATGGGCGGCTACGGTTCGGACAAACGGTACGAAAGTAGTGCCTTAATCAACTATTTTAAAAACAAGCGTAAGGTTAGCGTATTGGCGTCTTCCAACAATATCAATTCGACTGGATTTTCTATGGATGAAGTTTTTGACAATATGGGCGGCGGTAGGAATGTGGCTTATTTTTATAATAGCGACGGCAGTTACGGAATTGGGAATATGCGTTTCGGCGGGAACAAGGGAATTACACAATCGAATATGGTCGGGGTGAACTATGCAGATGAATGGGTGAAAAATCTAGATTCAAATGCGAGTTATTTCTTCACCAATGCGAATACCAATAACGTAAATACAACGAGTCAAATCAATTTATTGCCCACTGGAAATTTTACGACAACTTCCATTTCAAGAACCAATGAGGACCGCTATGGCCATAATCTCAATACCATTTTTGAACATAAAATAGACTCGACGGGTGTTTTAGA
>JBIKRP010000177.1:0-5105 GCA_044349145.1 Flavobacterium sp. | reverse complement strand
AGCCATTGAAGTATTGAAGTTCAAGGGAATTGCCATTTCAAGCGACGAAGAAAATGCACTATTGATTGCAATTTTACTTCACGATATCGGGCACGGACCTTTTTCGCATGCGATGGAACACAGTATCGTAGAAGATGTGAACCACGAAGCCATTTCGTTGTTGTTTATGAACCAGTTGAATCAAGAGTTTGATGGAAAATTGACGCTAGCCATACAGATTTTCAAAGGAGAATACCATCGTAAATTCATGTTGCAGTTGATTTCGAGTCAATTAGACATGGATCGCATGGACTATTTGAAACGCGATAGCTTCTATACGGGAGTTGCGGAAGGAAATATCAATTCCGACCGACTCATTCAAATGCTGAATGTGGTGGACGATGTATTGGTGATGGAAGAAAAAGGAATTTACTCCATCGAAAAATTCCTGATGGCACGACGGTTAATGTATTGGCAAGCCTATTTGCATAAGACCAGTTTGGTAGCGGAATTGATATTGACAAAAATTTTGAAGCGTGCCAAAGAGCTTACTTTAAAAGGAACTGTCTTGCCATCAAGCAAGGCGCTTTTGTACTTTTTAAATCATAAAATTACGACAGAAAATTTCGACAGTATCGTTTTAAATAAGTTTTCACAACTTGATGATTACGATGTTATTAGCGCAATAAAAGAATGGCAAGATTCCGAAGATTTTATTCTAAGCTCATTGAGTAAAATGATCATCAATCGCGATTTGCTGAAAGTGAAATTAAGTAGCGAGAAGTTTGACAAAGAGATGTTGAATAACTTAATCGAACGATTTTCAAAGCAAAATAATTGCAGTTTACAAGATGCAAAATACTTTATTTTTAAAGGCAAAATAGAAAACCAAGCCTACAGTAAAGACGCAGAGCCGATTCATATTTTGAAGAAAGATAAGACAATCGAAGATGTGGTGGAAGCCTCAGACCAATTGAATTTGAAAGCCTTATCAAAGCCCGTCACCAAATATTATATTTGCTACCCAAAACAACTGTTAGAAAGTTAACATTCAAAAGCTATTTTTTATATTTTTGTGCTCTGTGAAAAAATCCATGTTGCATGCAGTATAAAAATGCAGCAGTCCAATTCACAGAATCGTAGTATAGTATGAAATTTACAGCGGAACAAATAGCGATTGTTTTAGACGGCAAAGTAGTAGGAGATCCTAGCGCTGCAGTTTCATCGTTTTCTAAAATTGAAGAAGGGACAGCAGGAACACTTACTTTTTTAGCTAATCCAAAGTACGAATCCTACATTTATACTACGAAAGCTACGATTACCATTGTAAATGACTCGTTTGTTCCGGACAACGAAGTAAACACGACCATGATTGTAGTGGAGGACGCTTATATGGCTTTTACTAAACTACTGACTTTCTACGATCAAGCGAGGAAAGATAGTAAAGTCGGGATTGAGCAACCTTCAACCATCTCTGAACATGTGCGTTTTGGAAATAATTTTTATCTAGGAAGCTTTAGTTATATCGGATCCAATGTAGTAATTGGCGAAAATGTAAAGATTTATCCAAATTGCTATGTAGGCGACAATGTCGTTTTAGGTGATCACGTTACCTTATTCGCTGGAACAAGAATTTATCAGGATTGTATTATTGGCAACAATTGTATATTTCACTCTGGAGTTATTATTGGCTCAGATGGTTTTGGATTTGCTCCCAATGCCGATGGATCTTATGTTAAGATTCCACAAATTGGAAATGTCATTATTGAGGATAATGTTGAAATAGGGGCGTCAACAACAATTGACAGAGCTACAATGGGTTCAACAATTATTCGAGAAGGTGTAAAACTCGATAATCAAATTCAAATTGCGCATAATGTAGAAATTGGAGAGCATACTGTTATTGCAGCGCAAACTGGAGTAGCAGGATCAACCAAGATTGGGAAAAATTGTGTTATTGGGGGGCAAGTTGGATTTGCCGGACACATCACAGTTGGTAATAATGTTCGAATTCAAGCGCAATCTGGTGTAGGACGAAATGTAAAAGACAACGAAATTTTACAAGGAAGCCCGTCATTCACCTATAGTGATTACAGTAAATCATACGTTCATTTTAAGAATCTAACGAAGATTGTAGCGGAACTAGAAGAATTAAAGAAAACAATTAATAAAAATAAGTAAGTCATGGTGAAACAAAAAACCATAAAGAGCGAAATCTCTTTGATTGGTGTTGGATTGCACACAGGAAAGGAAGTTAAGATGACTTTCAAGCCTGCTCCAGTAAATAACGGATATACATTCGTTCGTGTTGATTTGGAAGGTGCACCCATAATTGAAGCCGATGCGAATTACGTAGTAAACACGCAAAGAGGAACTAATCTAGAAAAATTAGGAGTAAAAATACAAACTTCAGAACATGTTTTAGCTGCTTTTGTTGGATGCGATGTTGACAATGTTATTATTGAATTGGATGCATCTGAACCACCGATTATGGACGGATCTTCGAAGTTTTTCGTTGAAGCCATTGAAAAAGTAGGTGTAGAAGAACAAGAAGCAAAGAGAAATATTTACGTAGTGAAGGATATTATTTCATTTACTGATGAAGCAACTGGAAGTGAAATATTAATAATGCCAAGCGACGAGTATCAAGTAACCACTATGGTTGATTTTGGCACCAAAGTTTTGGGCACCCAAAATGCAAGCCTCAAGCATATCTGTGATTTCAAAGAAGAAATTGCTGATGCACGTACGTTTAGTTTCCTGCACGAATTAGAAACACTTTTAGATGAAGGCTTGATTAAGGGTGGAGATCTTAACAATGCCATTGTCTATGTAGATAAAGAGATATCGGAGAAAACGATGAATAATCTAAAAGTGGCTTTTGGTAAAGAATCAATTTCTGTAAAACCAAATGGAATTTTAGATAATCTCACTTTACATTATCCCAATGAAGCTGCGCGGCATAAATTACTGGATGTGATTGGTGACTTGGCTTTGATAGGAACTCGAATTCAAGGAAAAATTATTGCGAATAAGCCCGGACATTTCGTCAATACACAGTTTGCCAAGAAAATGGCGAAGATCATTAAAATTGAGCAACGCAATCATGTGCCTGTATTTGACATGAACCAAGAGCCGTTAATGGATATTCACAAGATCATGGCCATGTTGCCGCATCGCCCACCATTTTTGTTAGTAGACAAAATTTTTGAATTATCTGATACGCATGTTGTTGGATTGAAAAATGTAACTATGAACGAACCGTTCTTCGTAGGTCATTTTCCAGACGCTCCTGTGATGCCAGGTGTTTTGATTATTGAAGCGATGGCGCAAACTGGAGGGATTTTGGTTTTGAGTACTGTGCCAGATCCTGAAAATTATTTGACATTCTTCATGAAAATTGACAATGTAAAGTTTAAACATAAAGTACTTCCTGGAGACACTTTATTTTTTAAATGCGATTTGATTAGTCCAATTCGACGCGGAATTTGCCACATGCAAGCCAACGCTTACGCCAACGGAAAACTCGTTGCGGAAGCCGAACTGATGGCGCAAATTGCTAAAAAACAATAGAAAGAGAAAGTATGAAGTGCGCATCTCAGATGCGAATTCCATTTGACAAACAAAAAAACAAAGTCTACAAATGAATCAACCTTTAGCATACGTTCACCCAGGCGCAAAAATCGCCAAAAATGTAGTCATCGAACCATTTACAACCATTCACAATAATGTTATTATTGGCGATGGAACTTGGATTGGTTCCAACGTAACTATCATGGAAGGCGCCCGAATAGGTAAGAATTGTAATATTTTTCCAGGTGCTGTCATCTCTGCTATTCCACAAGATTTAAAATTTGGAGGCGAGGACTCACTAACTATCATTGGTGATAATTGTACGATAAGAGAATGTGTAACCATCAATCGCGGTACTATTGCTTCTGGGCAAACTACGCTTGGCAATAACTGCTTGGTTATGGCAACGGCGCACATTGCCCACGATTGTCATATTGGCGATAATGCGATAATTGTCAACGGTGTTGCACTTGCAGGTCACGTTGTGATCGGAAACCACGCTATCATTGGTGGTTTGGCTGCAATACATCAGTTTATTCATATCGGAGATCACGCCATGGTTTCAGGAGGTTCTTTGGTGAGAAAAGATGTTCCGCCGTACACTAAAGCAGCAAAAGAGCCACTTTCTTACGTTGGAATTAACTCAGTAGGTTTGAGACGAAGAGGATTTACCACCGAGAAAATCAAAGAGATTCAAGATATCTATCGAATTTTATATCAGAAAAACTACAATACAACCCAAGCCCTAAGTATTATTGAGGGAGAAATGGAAGCTACTCCAGAACGCGATGAGATTTTAGATTTTATTCGAAATTCATCAAGAGGTATTATGAAAGGCTATTCTGGAAATTACTAATAAGAAGAAAAAAGAATCAAGAGACAAGGCTTTCGAAGTAGGTAAGTTTCGTCGATTAAACGATTAAACAAATAAACGATTAAACATATAAACGAATAAACAAAAAAACATGGCATCTACATCAGATATTAAAAACGGATTGTGCATCAAATACAATAATGATATTTATAAAATTATTGAGTTCCTTCATGTTAAACCAGGAAAAGGTCCAGCTTTCGTTAGAACAAAATTAAAAAGTTTAACCAACGGAAAAGTGCTAGACAATACTTTCTCTGCAGGTCACAAGATTGAGGAAGTGCGTGTTGAAAACCACAAATTCCAATTTTTGTATCCAGAAGGAGATTTGTTTCACTTCATGAATGTAGAGTCATTTGAGCAAATTTCACTAAACAAAGCAATCCTAGATTCTCCCGATTTATTGAAAGAAGGCGAAAGTGTGATGGTGAGTATCAATACCGAAACCGATTTGCCTTTGTCTGTAGATATGCCAGCATCTGTAATTCTGGAAGTTACATACGCTGAGCCAGGAGTTAAAGGAAATACCGCAACCAACGCCACAAAATCTGCTACAGTTGAAACTGGCGCGACAATCAACGTTCCTTTGTTTATCAACGAAGGTGACAAAATCAAAATTGATACAACTTCTGGGAATTATATGGAACGCGTTAAGTAAATCCTATGAAGTTCCCCAAAGTCC
>JBIKRP010000176.1:0-5115 GCA_044349145.1 Flavobacterium sp. | reverse complement strand
TTCGCCGTTAACCGCTACCCTTAAATATATTACTGGATATTTAATTGAATTATCACTGAGTATAGACAACATTTTTGTTATCGCCATTATTTTCAGTGCTTTTAAGATTGCTCAGAAATACCAACACCGTATCCTTTTCTGGGGTATTATTGGAGCCATTGTATTTAGAGGATTGATGATATTCTTTGGTGTTTTACTCATTAATAAGTTCACTTGGACTACCTATTTGTTTGGTGCTTTCCTATTATTTACAGCGATAAAAATGTTATTTACGAAAGATGAAGAAGATTTTGAACCCAAGGAATCTTTTGTATACAAAGCACTGGGCAAAATTATTCCCATTACCAGTCACACTGAAAAAGCACATTTTTTTATTACGAAAGATGCTAAAACATATGCTACCCCACTTTTTGTTTCCTTAATTGTTATTGAAGTGATGGACGTATTATTCGCTGTGGATAGCGTTCCTGCTATTTTGGCAATAACTTCGGATCCATTTATTGTATTCAGCTCTAACATCTTCGCCATTTTAGGATTGCGGTCGATGTACTTTTTCTTGGCCAATATGCTGGAAAAATTCAGTCATTTAGAGTACAGTTTGATTGCTATTTTGAGTTTCGTTGGACTCAAAATGCTCTTTCATGATTATGTTGAAGTTCCAGAGTGGGCTTCGTTAGGATTTATAGCGTTAGCACTTTTGACTGGAATATTGGTTTCTTTGAGAAGCGAATCAAAAAATGAGGCATAAAAAAACCGCCTAAAAAAGACGGTCTTTTTTACATTTAAGTTTAGTTAAAGTGACTTGATTTTGCTTTCGTCAATGTGATACGCCTTTATTACTGCGTTATAATCATCAAGGTTAATAGCATTCTGAGTTCCTTTATTGGATAAATAACCTGGTATAATTACAATTCTGAAGGTCTGATTGAAAAGATAGCTTGGTGTTGATGAAATATTATAATTACCGCCCGCATATATGGTAAAATCTACTCTACTGAAATCGTAATCGTAGTCGAGCTCATTACCATTGTCAAAATATATAGTTCTTGGAATTAATTGCCAAATCGGCGTTTGTGAATTGATTGTGCCCGACATTCTGTAGATTAAGATATTGTCTGACAATAGAATTTGTGGGTTTAGAGATCTATAAATTGAATATTCATTATTAATATCCAAATCGAAATTTACATTTCTAAGTTCAAAAACTTCGCTTTCCACTGTGTATCCAGTTGGACCTGGCGGTCCCTGAGCACCTTCTGGCCCTGCGCAACTAATAAAACTGGTCCCGATTGCTATGACTAAAAGTAAAATTATTTTTTTACTCATACTCTTATAATTCATTCTTTTGTATTCGTTAATTTTCGATTTCATGATATTAAAATTTAAGTGGTTTACAACGACGCTTTCAAAAACCAAACCAAAAAAGTGATTTTATTATTTAAATCTAAATTGACTTACTTTTGTGTAAGGAAATATGAGTTTATGGGAAGAAACAACGAACGCAATATCAAAAAGCACAACGATAAATTGCACAAGGCACAGGACAAAGTCAAACAAGCAGAAATTCTTCGCAAAGAAAAATTGAAAGCCATTGTAAAGAAATTCAATACTGAAAATCATAATAGCAATGAATAGTAACAAATTCAACAATCTAAAAAACCAAGTACAAGAAATTATTGACTTGATGGCAAAAAAAGATTTCATTGAAGCCAACTTCAAATTGCGCGACGCGGGAGAATATCTCGACGAATTATTAGACTTTTCAGAAAAAGACGAAGATTTGATTGAAATTAGTAAATACAATATATTACTCAATCAACTGCAACAAAAAATAGACCTAGCAGTAAGTTGTGCGACAAGCAATTAGACATTGTATTTACACTTAAATATAAGAAAATGAAGAAATTTTTTGAAATCAAAACATTAGTAGGATTTACAATAATTTTAACAGGAGCTTTTGTCTTGTTTATGGGACTTTCTGCCTTTATTGTTAATAAAAGTAATATAAATAAGGTAAATAGTAATAATCCGATAAAAGAATATTATACAAACCTGAATGATGGAGATGTCTTCCCTAAAAGGCCAATTGAAAATATAGAAGATTATTATGAAATATGGGGAGGTCAGATTATCCCACCTGTTACTGAAATGGATATATCAAGAAATGTTCCTGTTATTTTAAAATCTATTGAAAGCGATGGATGTAAAACTGGAGAAATTGGATATAAACTTGCAGAAAAACTCTTTGATTTTGGCTATTTTGATTTGTTTCGACATAAAACATTTGTGTGGAAAGATAATATAGATTATGTAGACACCCAATGTATTCAGGATATTTATAATTCCAAAACCACAAGAAACCAATTTATAGATTTTGTTATCGATATATATAATTTAAGTGAAAAATCTCTTCCGAATTCATCTAAACTTCAGCTAATTTCATACATAGATGATTCTTTAGATTTTCTAAAAACATATTCAATAAATCGCGGAAAGTATTATGAAATGGAAAGAAGAACTCAAAACAAAAGAGAAGAAAATGAAATCAATTTTGTAGGTCAAAAGGGTGAATTTATTGGAGCAGTGGGGCACTATAATGCTTTTCTATTTAGAAGAATTGAAAAAGACAAAATTCCTATTTCAGAACTGAATAGTTATTTATTAAGATTAAAATCCGTAATAAAAACATCCATATCAAATAGTGTTTACACTAATTACACAACAATAAAAATCAATGAAAATGGCTTATTTATGTCCGATTATTATAATTCGTCAAAAGTATTTAACAATACACTGAAAATATGGAGTAAATATTCGGCTGACACATTATACATTAATAATTTTTCTCAAATAAAATGTATGAAGGATAAAAGTAAAAACTACTACAAAGTTACGTGCTACGAAGATGTTACAGCTGTCTATAATTATGATAAGTTCGGATATGATTTTATACACAACAAAGAATTTTCCGAAAAAGAAAGTTCCATCTTATTTGATGAGAATTTAAAAATAGTTTATTCTAATACAAAATCTACTAAAACCGATAATTATGACTATTCAGCTAATTTTAGGACAACAAATAATAATGTAAGTTCAAATAAAATCAAGTTAATTAATAAAGGAGGTGTATTTTATGTGCCTATTAAACTAAATGGTGTCCCAATGGAGTTTGTATATGATACAGGAGCATCAACTGTTTCGATATCTCTTTCAGAGGCAATGTACTTATATAAAAATGGCAAACTTGCAAAATCAGACGTTTTAGGCAATCAATATTTTACAGATGCAAATGGCGATATTTCAGAAGGAACAAAAATTAATTTACGAGAAATTAAAATTGGCAACAAAACTTTATATAATGTTGAAGCATCAATTGTGCATAATTTAAAAGCTCCTTTATTGCTTGGACAATCTGCTTTAAAAAGATTTGGTAAAATTGTTTTTGACACAAAAAATCAAACTTTAACATTAGAATAAAAAATTTATGAAATAATTTTGTTTTTAAAAATAAAATAAAGAAATGCACGATCGTACAACCGCAGTTACACGATATTTGGGTTTTAGCCTTGATTTAAAGTGTTTTTTTGTGCTTGAAAGATTAGTGTTTATATGAAAGTTATGGATACTTAATCCCAAACCTCATGTAGCTGCCAAACGTTTATAGAACAAGAATTCACGAATTAAAGTGATGTAAATTCGTGTATTCTTGGATTATTTTCTTTTTGATCTTCAAACTACATATTGCGTCTATACTGACCTCCTACTTCAAACAAAGCACTTGTAATTTGACCCAAAGAACAAACTTTTGTGGCTTCCATCAAACGTTCGAACAAATTTTCGTTTTTGATAGCCGCGTCTTGCAAAGCATTCAAATGTTCATTTACTTTCTCCGCGCCATACTGATGCAGATTTTCTAACATATCTATCTGATATTGCTTTTCCTCCTCCGTAGCGCGAATGACTTCTGCAGGGATAACGGTTGGTGAACCTTTGGAGCTCAGAAATGTGTTCACACCAACAATCGGAAATTCGCCCGTATGCTTCAAAGTCTCGTAATACAAACTTTCCTCTTGGATTTTTGATCGTTGGTACATCGTTTCCATTGCGCCTAAAACGCCTCCTCTTTCTGTTATTCTGTCGAACTCTTGAAGAACCGCGTCTTCAACCAAATCGGTTAATTCTTCAATAATAAATGAACCTTGAATAGGATTCTCGTTTTTCGCCAATCCCAATTCTTTATTGATGATCAATTGAATAGCCATTGCACGACGCACCGATTCTTCAGTCGGAGTAGTTATGGCTTCATCGTATGCATTCGTATGCAAAGAATTACAATTGTCGTATATCGCATACAAAGCCTGCAACGTTGTACGAATATCATTAAAGTCAATTTCCTGCGCGTGCAACGAACGTCCAGAAGTTTGGATATGGTATTTCAACATTTGCGCTCTTTCATTTGCACCATATTTATTTTTTAGTGCTTTCGCCCATATTTTGCGCGCCACACGGCCAATTACTGCATACTCTGGATCAATTCCGTTTGAGAAAAAGAAAGACAAATTCGGACCGAAGTCATTGATATTCATACCGCGACTCAAATAATACTCCACATAAGTAAATCCGTTCGAAAGCGTAAAGGCTAACTGGGTAATCGGATTCGCTCCCGCTTCGGCGATATGATATCCTGAAATTGAAACCGAGTAAAAGTTTCTGACGTTGTTTTTGATAAAATATTCTTGCACATCGCCCATCAATCGCAAGGCAAATTCTGTCGAGAATATACAAGTGTTTTGTGCTTGATCTTCTTTTAAAATATCCGCTTGAACGGTTCCGCGAACTTGCGCTAATGTTTTGATTTTTATTTCATTATAAACCGTTACCGGAAGTACTTGATCTCCTGTAACACCCAACAACATCAACCCTAATCCGTTGTTTCCTTCTGGCAAATCGCCTTGGTATTTTGGCCGGATAGTACCTTTCGATTTATAAATTTCGTTGATTTTTTCTTCAACTTCTGTTTCTAAACTATGGGCTTTGATATACAATTCACATTGCTGATCGATGGCGGCATTCATAAAGAAACCGAGTAACATTGGCGCTGGACCGTTAATCGTC
>JBIKRP010000009.1:0-17262 GCA_044349145.1 Flavobacterium sp. | reverse complement strand
CCAATACAACAAATAGAGTTTATTTTCATATCAATTATTCAATTCTACTATTTATAATTTACCATCTGCTTTTTCTCCAAGCACTCCTTTTACATCATACAAAACCGAATTATCCTTTCTAATTGCATTAAAATCAAGGGAAGAAAAAGAATCGTGTGCAACGCCGAGCACAATGGCATCAAAAGTATTACTTGGTAAAACAGTAGTAGTAACTAAACCATACTCGTGGGCTACTTCGGCAGGATTTGCCCATGGATCATAAATCCTTACTTCTATTCCATATTCAGATAAAGAAGAAATAACATCAACAATTTTTGTGTTTCTCACATCCGGGCAATTCTCTTTAAAAGTGATGCCCAACATTAATAATTGAGAGCCATTCACGACCACCCCTTTTTTAATCATCAACTTCACCACTTGAGACGCTACGTATTCACCCATACTATCATTTAGTCTTCGTCCGGCTAAAATTATCTCAGGATGATATCCCATTTCTTGTGCTTTCTGTGCTAAATAGTAAGGATCGACACCGATGCAATGACCGCCAACTAGCCCAGGCTTAAATGGCAGAAAATTCCACTTTGTCCCCGCTGCTTCTAAGACCGCATGGGTATCGATATTAAGTATATTAAAAATTTTGGACAATTCATTGACAAAAGCAATGTTGATATCTCGTTGTGAGTTTTCGATTACTTTAGCAGCTTCCGCTACTTTGATCGTAGGAGCTAAGTGGGTTCCGGCAGTAATTACTGACTTATAAAGGTCATTCACTTTAATCCCAATCTCAGGTGTAGATCCAGCAGTCACTTTAAGTATCTTCTCAACCGTATGCAATTTATCTCCGGGGTTGATTCTTTCTGGAGAATATCCTGCAAAAAAATCAACATTGAATTTCAGACCACTTACTCTTTCTAGAACAGGAACACATTCATCTTCAGTAACCCCGGGATAAACGGTCGATTCATAGATAACAATATCTCCTTTTTTAAGAACTTTCCCAACCGTCTCACTTGATTTGTACAAAGGTGTCAAGTCAGGTCGATTATTCTTATCAACAGGCGTTGGCACGGTCACTATATAATAGTTACAATCTCTTATGTGTTCAATATTTGTGGAACATAGCAATCCTGTCGCATCGCTAGAAGCGTCTTTTAATAATACAGATTGCAATAATGGCGCATCAATTTCCAGTGTGCTGTCTATTCCGTCATTCAGTTCGTTAACCCTCTTTTGATTAATATCAAACCCAACCACAGAATACTTTGTTGCAAAAAGTCGCGCTAGTGGCAAACCTACATATCCTAATCCAATAACTGCTATTTTCATTCTAATTAAATTTAATTGTAAACTACTTTAGATTATCCCAATACCATTTTACCGCTTCATTTAACCCCTCTTGCATCGAGAACTTGGGGTTATATCCCAATAAATCCTTTGCTTTCGAAATACTCGCCAAAGAATGTGGAATATCTCCAGCTCGATTTGGTCCGTAAATAATGGGAACATCTGCGATTTTCGAATCAAAGTTCGCCAAAGACTGCTTCAGGTACCGAACCAAGTCATTTAATGTAGTTCTATCTCCAAATGCTGCATTATAGACCGTATTAACCGCATCTTTGTTTTGAGTTGACATAGCCAATTCATTAATCTGTATAATATTGTCTATATAAGTGAAATCCCTTGAATAATTCCCGTCACCATTAATTATTGGACTCTCATGACTTATTAATTGCATTACAAACTTTGGAATAACAGCTGCATAAGCACCATTTGGATCTTGCTTTCTCCCAAACACATTAAAATATCTCAATCCAATGGTTTCTATTCCATAGGTTTTACTGAAAATATCCGCATACAATTCATTCACGTACTTTGTAATTGCATAAGGAGAAAGTGGTTTTCCAATCTTGTCCTCCTCTTTCGGAATTGCTACGGAATCACCATAAGTTGAAGAACTTGCAGCGTAAATAAATCTTTTCACCTTAGCGTCACGAGACGCTTGTAACATATTTAGAAATCCAGAAATATTTACCTGATTTGTCGTAATAGGATCATGAATAGAGCGCGGCACAGAACCCAAGGCAGCCTGATGCAGTACAAAATCACAGCCCTGAACTGCTCTTTCACAATCTGCCAAATTCCGAATATCACCTTCTATCAAGGTAAAATTTG
Source organism: Flavobacterium sp. (assembly GCA_044349145.1). Lineage (GTDB taxonomy): Bacteria > Bacteroidota > Bacteroidia > Flavobacteriales > Flavobacteriaceae > Flavobacterium. The sequence goes on along the minus strand of JBIKRP010000009.1, from coordinate 15,090 downwards.
GATGGCTCAGAAGCGCCTCTATATTATGTCGATGACCCGTGGCAAAATTGTCTAAACAAACAACGTTATGACCTTTATTAATAAAATACTCACACAAGTTGGAGCCAATAAATCCAGCTCCGCCAGTAATTAAAATATAATATTTAGAAGAGTTTCCCATCTATTATTCTCTAGTAATCGTTAGATTTTGCTTACAAATGCTTTTATACTTTCCCATATGTTTCTTGGTTTTTCAATTTCATGGTAGCCGTTTCCGTAATTTCCGTAGCCGTAGCCATAGCCGTAGCCGTAGCCATAGCCGTAGCCGGTACCATATTTTGCTTTGTTTTGGAAGCCATTAAAAATAATACTAATGTTTTCCAATTCACCACGCTTAATTCTATTATTCAGCAAAGTAATCATATCCTTTTTTGTATAGTTCTGACGCATAATGTAAAGCGTCAAATCTGCATATTCTGCCAATTCAATAGCATCAGAAACTAATCCAACTGGCGGCGTATCAAGGATAATGTAATCATAGCGCGATTTTAAGATTCTCATAAATTCCCTCATGCTTTCGCCAATTATAATTTCTGAAGGATTAGGCGGAATTGGACCAGAAGTGATAACATCCAAAAACGGAATATGCGTTTTTTGGACAACTTCGTCTATTGTCTTTTGTCCAATTAAAAAATTCACTACCCCGATATCATTTTTGATATTGAAATCTTCAAATATTCTAGGTTTACGTAAATCTAGACCCACAATTACCGTTTTCTTTTCGCTCATAGCGAAAACAGTTGCTAAATTTAAAGAACAGAATGTTTTGCCTTCCCCGCTAATTGATGAAGTTAACATTAAGGTTTTTGAACCCGAAATATCATATTTTTTATACAAGAACTGTAACGATGAACGAATCGTCCTAAAGGATTCCGACAACGCTGATTTTGGGCGCTCAAAAACTGATAAGTTGGTGTTTGAATGCTTAATTCCCACCACACCTATTAGTGGTATAGAGGTAAGTTTCCCAATATCTTCGGTGTTCAAAATAGAATTCTCTAAGAAAAAAACAATGAATACAATAATCAATGGAATAATTAGTCCCAGAAAACTTGCTAAAACATAATTTACACTTGTATTTGGTCCAATTAAACCCCCTCCGGTATCTTTAGCTGGATCTATAAAGTGAATATCTGACAAATTAGCTGCCTTTACAATTTCAGCTTCATTCCTTTTTTGTAGGAACGTATTGTAGATATTATCACTCAAATCGTACTGTCTAACAATTTTTAAGTACTCTTGCTTTTCTTCCGGAAGTTTCTTTATATTACTTTCTAACCCATTAATTTTATTGTTAACTAATGTAAGATCAAGTTTTAACGCTGAACCTACCGAACTAATGTTTTCTAATAAAACCCTCTTGATCGATTCCATTTGAATGTCAAAATCCCTAAAGATCTTTTCACTCTTAACTGAGTAAGCAAGTTCCGATCTCCTTGCTGAAAGTTCAATTAATTTAGAGACATTGAGTAATATATTTGGATCATCAATCCCTGCCACGGTTGGTGCCGGGAGTTTTGAATAGTCCATGCTATTCTTGAGATAAGTTCTTAGTGTGTTATAATAGGAAATCTTCCTATTAATCATATCTCTTTCAAGTTCATAATCTAATAACTTACTTGAAATAGATACACCTTCATCTTGGATGGCCAAAATATCTTTATTTTGATGAAATGTCTTGAGAACATCACCAGTCGCTTTAAGTTCTTTTCCCATTGAAACCAAAGTACTGTCGATAAATGCAATTGTATTGGTTGCAAACTGATTTTTTCTTTCTAATTGAACGCTAATCAACATTTTTACTGTCGCATTCAAATAGTCGACCATTCTTGCTTTATTGGTACCTTGCAAATTCAACCTCAGAATCGAAGGTGCCTTTGTATCAATATCAACCTTCACTCCCTGGTATTTTGCAACAACATCGTCAAACTCATTAAATCGGAAATAATAATCATTTCCTTTATAGAGCCCTGGATTTGGATTAAGTTCCAGTTTAAAATTCAAAAATGGCAGATTTACTTGCTGCCCAACCTTAAATCTCTTTACAAATTCACCTGGAACGACCGAAATTTCACTCTTACTGTTATCAAAATAATTGACTAGTGGGGCACTTTTCCCATCAAAAGAAAGTCGCATTTCATACTCTGAATCACTAATGAATTTAATATTTATAAGACTATTGAAAAGCTGTTTACTATTGTTATCAAATGAAATGTAAAACGGAACACGACCATAAACATCTTGAAAATTGTATTTCCCTTTTATGAAGTAATCTACATAATACTTTAGTTTTTCAACTACCAACTCGTTATGAGACCTTGATTTTAAAGTGTTTGAAATATTTTGAACCTGGTCAGAAGTTCCTCCCCAATTAAATACCAAACTAGTTGTAGAGGTAAAGAAAGGATTGTTCTCTTCTTTAATAGCAATAGAAGTTTGCATCTCATAGACCTTTTCTTTTCTTAGATTTACCTGGTAGGCTATTGTAAAAGTGATTATTAAACTCAACAAAAACCACTTCCAATAACTTGTAATCTTTATCAAGAAACCTTTAAAATCAAAGCTGTTTTGGCTTTCAAAAAAAGAAAAATCTTTGTTATCTATCATGACTTTTTTAGTTTCTTAAAATAATAAAAGTTGTGAGTAGAAGAGTAAGAACTGAAACTACGGTAGTGAGAGACTCTACACCAGTTTTTCCTGTGCCCCAAGACTTCTGCTTCAATGGCTTAATATAAATATAGTCATTCGATTGTATATAGTAATAGGGCGATTGCATCGCTTTTATATCCGTTAAGTCGATGGAATGCATTTCAGTTCCACTCGGAGTTTGCCTCAAAACAACAACATTTTTACGATCTCCGACTACGGTGATATCTCCCGAATTAGCGATTGCTTCCATGATTGTCAATTTCTCCTGATAAAGTGTCTTGGTTCCTGGCATAGTGATTTCTCCATTTACTGTATAGCGCAATCCCGCTAACTTTACCGAGACAAATATACTCGCCTCCTTGTTGAAATATTCCTCCAATAATCTTTTTTCAATAATTAGTCGAACTTCATCTAAAGTAAATCCAACCACATTCAATTCCTCTAAAACCGGCATTCTTATATTGCCATGATCATTTACTGTGAAACCTTCAAAATAGAGTGATTCCCCACTTTTTCCAGGTTCATTCGCTTGATTACTTGGCGTAAAGATCTGTACAAGTTTTGGGTCGTTTGCTTTGATGGAAACACTGATAACATCATTTATTTGAAGACGATATGGTTTTGCGTTTATTGGATTAACCGAAGTAGAAACCTCAGATTTATCTTTATTTTGAAGATAAATTAAGTCCTTTATCGGCACACAAGAGGAAAAAAACACCCCAAAAACCAATAGAAGAAACAGTATTTTCTTATTCATTTTGTTGAAAAAATTTAGCAAACAAAGATAGTTTTTCATTTAGAATATCAAAAAAACAGCGCAACAAATTATTTAATTGTTTTTGAAAGAAATTTCTAGTGGAATTCGCTGCAAAATACTGCGCCCCAAAGTAACCTCATCCGCGTATTCTAATTCGTCACCAACTGCTATTCCTCGTGCAATTGTAGAGGTTATTACGTTATAATCTTTTATTTGTTTGTAGATAAAAAAATTAGTGGTATCGCCTTCCATTGTTGAACTTAACGCAAAAATTAATTCTTCAATCGTTCCCGTTTTGACTTTATTAATCAAAGTATTGATATTTAATTGACTTGGTCCAACGCCATCAATTGGGGAAATTTTTCCGCCCAACACATGATAAATTCCTTTAAATTGTTGTGTGTTTTCGATAGCCATTACGTCGCGAATATCTTCGACAACGCAAATTATTTTATGGTTTCGATTGGTATTTGAACATATTTCACATAATTCTACATCCGAAATATTGTGACAACTAGCACAAAATTTCACCTCTTCACGCATTGCCGTTAACGATTCACTCAAGAAACGCGTCTTGTCTTTGGGTTGCTTTAATAAATGTAATACCAATCGCAAAGCAGTTCTCTTGCCAATTCCAGGCAATTGCGCCATCTCGTTGACTGCTTTTTCTAATAATTTTGAAGAAAATTCCATGGGCGTAAAGATAGTAAATAGTTTAATCGTGGATTTGTTTATTTGCTAATCGTGGATTCGTTCAATCGTTTAACCGATTCAACAGTTAAACGATTCAACAGTTAAACGGTTAAACAAAAAATCGTATTTTGGCACCAACTAAACTCCCAATTATGACGCCTTTTGCCATTTTATCGCTCATCATCGTTTACTTCGGTCTGCTCTTTATCATTTCGCATTATACGAGCAAAAAAAATAGCGGTAATGATGCTTTTTTTAAAGCCAATAAGAATTCAAAATGGTATTTGGTGGCGTTCGGAATGATAGGAACTGCCTTATCTGGCGTGACTTTTATCTCTGTTCCGGGTGAAGTGGGCAATCCGGAAAACCAATTCAAGTATTTTCAGTTTGTGTTGGGTAATGCGATTGGTTTTTTAATCATTGCTAAAGTGTTGCTGCCACTGTATTATCGGATGAACTTGACTTCGATTTACAGTTACATCGAACAACGACTCGGAACCGTAAGTTACAAAACGGCTGCTTTTATTTTCCTTTTAAGCAGAACCATTGGCTCATCTTTCCGATTGTATTTGGTGGTAATTGTCTTGCAACGCTATGTTTTTGATTTCTATCACATTCCGTTTGCGTTGACCGTGCTCATTTCGTTGGCGTTGATTTTTGCGTATACGTATCGCGGTGGACTCAAGACCATCATCATTACAGATACTTTGCAAACTTTCTTCTTGGTTTCCTCTGTTTTCTTGACGATTATTTTTATTTGCAACAGTTTAGATTTATCCTTTTTTGAAGCTTTTGAAACAGTAAAAAACAGCAATTACTCGAAGATTTTCTTTTATGAAGATTATCTAAAAGGAACGTATTTTATCAAACAAATTCTAGGCGGAATATTTGTTACCATCGCCATGGTAGGCTTAGACCAAGATTTGATGCAGAAAAATTTGAGTTGTGCGCATATTGAAGATGCACAGAAAAACATGTACACTTTTACTGGAATTTTTGTCTTAATCAATATCTTTTTCTTAAGTGTTGGTGCGTTACTGTACATCTATGCGAGTCAAAATAATATCGATATTCCAACGGATTTGATCACTGGGAAACCGCGAACAGATTTACTTTTTCCTGAAATTGCTTTTAATCATTTGACCATTGTACCTTCTGTGGTTTTCTTACTCGGACTGACCGCTGCGACCTTTGCCACCACCGATAGCGCTCTAACTGCATTGACCACCTCTTTTTGCGTTGATTTCTTAGGAATGGATAAATCCGAGAACGTAAACAAGCCAAACATTGTGAAAACAAGACATGCTGTTCACATTGCTTTTTCGTTCTTGATGTTTATCGTCATCGTGATATTTAATGCGATTAATGATGCGTCGGTAGTGAGTATGATTTTTAAAATCGCATCTTATACCTATGGACCTTTGTTAGGATTGTATGGATTCGGACTATTTATGAAATCAAAAACCGTGAAGGACAAATGGGTACCTTTCATATGTGTACTTTCACCTGCGATTTGCTTTTTTATCAGTAAGAATTCGGCAGCACTTTTGGGCGATTATGTGATTGATAATGAGCTCATCATCATCAACGGATTGATAACCTTTGTAGGATTGTTGGCAATCAGCAAACCCGCAACTTCACAAACGAAATTCTGATTTTTGCACCAATGCCCTAGCCCCGACAGCAGCCGATATCCTCGAAGCGTAGCGGAGAGATAAAGGCGAATGGCGGGAATTAGCTCCTAAAAATTAATATTGATTGGTGGTCAATAGAACTAACGTGCACGCCACTTCTACTCCAATTCCATTGGCTTTTAGCAATTGATACAACTCCGGATTTTCTGTTCCTGGATTAAAAATCACGCGCTTTGGCTTGGCTTCGATAATGTAATTGTAGTAATCGCGCTGGCGCAACGCATTGAGGTAAAGTGTCACCGTATCGATATTTTTGAGAGGAATCGCTTTGGTTTGAATTTTAATTCCCGCGACTTCACCTGCATTTTGACCAATTGCCAAGGTAGAATGGCCTTTATCGACCAACATTTCGATGGCTTTGTACGCATATCGATCTGGTTTTGTTGAAGCGCCTAAAACCAAAGTTTTCTTGTTTTTCATAGGTGTTGATTATATTTTTTAGCGGTCACATATGCAATCGCCTTATGTTTCATCGTTGTTTGTTTGCACAAACTTCTAATAATTGGCGATGTCATGCGCCAAAAGTACAAAAAAGGAAGGGCTGAGCAATCATTGCCGAAGTTTTAACAGCAAACTAACATTGGTGTTTATTGAATTTTTATCTTTACTACTTTAAACAACACCTCAAAAATCACCCTTCTTTATGAAAAAAATATTCCTCATTGCGGTACTAGGAATAGCTATCGCAAGTTGCAAATCGGGCCAAAATGTTGGTTCTAAAAGTGAAGCCCATTTGAATGAATTAGTTTCCATCATGCAAGGAACGTATTCTTCGGAAAAACAGTCGGTGAAAGACACGAGTTACTTTAATATTTCGTTGCGGATGGTTCCGATTTGGAAAAATAAAGGCCACTATTTGTATGTGGAGCAAGCGTTATTCAAGAAGCAGGACAAGCCGTATCGCGTTCGTATCTACAAAGTTTCACAACGCGGTGAAAACGAATTTATCAGTGAAATTCACACCTTGAAAAACGAAAAAGAATGGATTGGAAAATGGGCGACTCCCGAAGCTTTTGATGCATTGACTGAAAATGACATCGAGCTCAAACCAGGATGCGGGGTCGTTTTGCAGCGCATCGAAAAGAACAAATTTGCTGGAAGTACGGGAGAAAAAACCTGTCCAAGTGAATTGCGCGGTGCGAGTTACGCCTCGTCAAAAGTAACCGTCACACCAACACAAATTCTGTCTTGGGATCAGGGCTTTGACAAAGACGGAAAGCAAGTTTGGGGCGCGACGAAAGCGGGATATGTTTTTGATAAGTTGAAGTAAGGTAATGACACGAAGACGCAAAGTCACGAAGATTTCTTGTTTTCCTTTGCGTCTTTGTGGTAATAATTATTCTTTAGGCAAAAATACTTCCGCCATCATACAACGAGCGCTTCCTCCGCCGCAAGCTTCAATCGTGTCGAGGCTAGAGCTTAAGATGGTGACATGTTCTTCAAGTTGTGCAATTTGTTTTTTGGTCAAAATTTGGTGCGCTGATTTGCTCATCACCAAATATCTACGGTCATCCGAACCTTTCACTTCAAGCATGTTGCCTGCGAAATTATTGACTTGGTCTTCAGTAATGAGGATGACTTCTTTTTCGTCGCCGCGCAAACTGTCCAACACCATTTTGCGTTCTTTTTTGTCATCGATGCAATCGGCGCAAATCACAGCAAAAGTTTCTCCTAAACACATCATCACGTTGGTATGATAGATGAGTTTTCGCTCGCCATTGACGGTTTGAAACGCTTCAAAAATAACCGGTGTATATTCAAAATCTTCACAGAATTCGATGAATAATTCTTCATCAGCACGTGGCGATAAAGCGCAATAGGCTTTATCATTTTGGCGATCCAAGAGAATACTTCCTGTGCCTTCAAGAAAATAACCATCTTCTTCGGCAGACGTATAATCCATGATATTATTGATGACAAAACCTTGGTCTTCCAAAATGTCAAGTACATCTTCACGTCTTTCATGACGGCGGTTTTCAGCAAACATTGGATATAGCGCTACGTCTCCATTTTCGTGAAAGGATATCCAATTGTTTGGAAAAATCGAGTCGGGAGTGTCGGGCGTTTTTGTATCTTCTACTACAATCACATCTACACCAACCATGCGTAATTTATTGACAAAAGCATCAAACTCTTCTTGCGCTTTGGCATTGACAGTTTCAGAAGATAAGCCATCTAACACTTTTTGGTAATAGTTATTGACGGCAGTTTGCTCGTTCATTCGAAACGCTATTGGGCGAATCATGAGAATGGAATTGGTGGTTTGTTTCATCTTTATGGTTGTTGTAGGTTGTAAGTTGTAAAGTTAGGATTTCCAGTTTTGTTCGACGTATTTAGTAAAATTATAAATTTTGGCACTCAACTCATTGTACTTGTCAATGAATTCTTGTTCATTTTCAATTATGGTTGGATATAATGTTGTTATTTTTTGTAAATGAAATACAGCTTCAAGACAACTTGCATAGGAGTACGTTAGAAATTTAATAAAATCTGCTTTATATCGTTTTCTCCCATAACCTTCTACAATATTTGTTGGAACAGAATCCGCTGATCTTCGTAGCTGACTCCCAAGTTCATACATTTCGTGTTTTGGTAGTTTTAAAGAGGCAAAGTGTGCTTTATAATACAACTCTAGTCCCAAAGTATAAATCTCTAAATCCTTATAACTGCTCATAACTTACTTTTTTTGGCTTATATTTTATTCACTCTATGTCAAAACACACAACTTACAACTTACAACCTACAACAATATTAATCTCTGATCAACGGCAGCGTAGAACAACGCAATAGTCCTTCTTGCTTGGCAATTTCTCCATACGAGATTTCCTCGACGGTAAATCCGTTATCACGCAGCCACGTATTTAATCTGGTAAAGTTTTTTTCAGAAACAACAACGTCTGGTGTTATAGAGAAAATATTGGAATTCATTTCATACATCTCATCTCTTGTGATGTGAAACAAATTTTCTTTGCCAAAAAGTTTTACCAAATACATATAATCGGCTTCTTCACGGAATCCGCTTTTGTAGATGATTCCTTTATTGGTTCCGACTGGCTGAAAGCAGCAATCTAAGTGCAAGGCGTTGTCCCTGGCTTCGATTTTTGATTTGACCAAGTCGAATTCCTTGACGATTTTGTTTGGAAATAATTGTTTGATATAGTTCACGCCTTCCATATTGGTGCGTGCTGTGATGTAATCTTTGTAGTCGCTTCCTTTATAGGTTCCGATGAAAATGTAGTCGTTCCACAAGATGACATCGCCGCCTTCAATGTGTACATCGGCTGGCGGACGCACTACTTTTGAAGGATCGATTTGGTCGATGATATATTGAATGGCATCCAATTCACGTTCGCGATCCGTAAGAATATTGGCTTTGATAAATGTGTCTTCGATTACAAAACCAATATCACGCGTAAAAATCTGATTGTAGTTTTCGATCATTTCCGGGCGATAGACTTTAACGTCATATTTTTGAAACACCTGATTGAAGCCTTCCATTTCAGCGATCATATCTTCTTCGGTGGGATAAGTTCCCGACAAGATATGTTCTAAAGATTTCGGATCGTAGGCTTCTTCGGCGGTTGGCGTCGGGCCATTACTAAGGGCTGAACCCAGCACGACTGCTCTCAGTCGGGAAGATTCATTCGTAACATGAATTGGTAACATAAATTTACTTTGATTGGAAACAAAGATATAGAAAGCGGGTTGATTAATAAAGTATTCTAAAAATAATCCGTTCAAAGTAACAATTCCGTAAAAAAGCTACGCTCAGCATGGCATAGTTTATCAATAAAATTGAAATAAACATTCCACCTTAAGGGATTCTTGTGGCTTCATAAAGCGCTTTAGTCAGCTTCTTCGCTCCTTCATCATTCAAATGTCCGCAATTATAAAACATCGCGTCTGGATAGCCTTTGGATAAGTCTATCAAGTCAGGCGCAATTCTTTTCATTTTTTGAATGTACGGATCTGGGTTGATTTTACTACAAAACGGCGTTATGAATAATACTAATTTGGTGTTATTTTGTTTGCATATTAGTCTTATTTCATCCAAAACAGCATTCCCACGAAGTACCGTTTTTTCACCCATAATCGCAAGTGGTGTATTCGGTATTGCGTTGCCGAATTTTGGCGTATATCCGACGCTAGGATCAACGCCAGGTTTTTTATTTAAGAACGAAAAAAACAATTCTCGGAAACCAATTTTTGCATCATTAATCGCATAGCGATAAAAAGGAATATAGTACAAATAATCAAAATTAGGATGGTATTTTTTTGTATGCGCCAAAACAATTGGATTATGAATAAAAGGCATGGCTTCGGCAGTTGAGATATTGGAAGGCTCAGTTCTTTCAAGATTAGAATCAATTTGCAGAAAAACCGTCTTTACTTGATTATGCGATAACAACAACCTGATCTGCAAAAGATTGTCATTCAGTCCCGCGCCTTCCACTCCTAAATTGATGGCTCTTTTATTGGACAGTTTGCTAAACAAATCCGTGTCGATATGGTTTGCAACTCTTGACGACCCTAAAAACACTGCGTCAAAGCGTTCTTTCTTTAGATTGATAATGTAATGCAGTTTGTTTCGTGGAATGCCGTCACGATAAATTTTTGAATAGAGCATATCACACAAAAATAGCAATAGAAATACTAGTGCTAGGATCGAAAAAATGTGCAGTAAAAATTTTTTCATGTGATTCTAAAATTGAAAATAAATAAAATCTGTGATATTCGAATAAACCCCAAATGTGATAATGCTAAGTAGAATTACTGTCAATTTCACAAAGATCCATTTTCCGAAAAATGGATGTTCTTTCTCTCTTGAAATCCATTCTAAGCACAAAAAGAAAATGATTAGTAAAACCAATTCAGGCGCATACCGCTCAATACCTAAATATTCTATTCCATTTTTGAAATTAAATTGGAATAAATTCTTCAGATACTTCAACGCTATTGTGATGGAATCCGCTCTAAAAAAAATCCAACTAATTAAAACTAAAAAGAAGGTAGACGTCATTGAGAACACGTCCCTTAAGCTAGGAAACAGTTTTCCTTTTGCGACAATTTCTATATTATTTCTGTTGGTATTGGTTAGCAAAAGGGGTAAAAAATAAAGGGCATTGAGCGCACCCCAAATAATGAATGTCCAATTAGCGCCATGCCAAAATCCACTGACTATAAAAATCAAAAATGTATTTCGAATCTTGGTCAATTTTCCACCTTGACTTCCACCCAGAGGAATGTATAAATAGTCTCGGAACCACGAGGACAGTGATATATGCCATCGCCTCCAAAATTCAGCGATGTCTCTTGAAAAATAAGGGAAGTTAAAATTCCGAAGCAAATCGATTCCGAAAAGTTTTGCCGTTCCAAGCGCAATATCAGAATAGCCAGAAAAATCTCCATAAATTTGAAAAGAAAAATAGAATGCCCCCAGAAATAATGAGATTGAATTCATGCTTTCGTAGTTTGCAAATATTTCATTTGCGTACTGGGCACAGCTATCCGCAATGACGATCTTTTTTAACAAGCCCCATATAATTTGGTAAATTCCATCTGTGGCTTGGTCGGAATTAAATACTCTTTTCTTCTTTATTTGAGGTAAAAGATGGGTAGCTCTTTCAATGGGACCGGCAACTAGAAGGGGAAAAAAACTAACAAATACGGAATAATCTATAAAGTTTTTCTCGGCCTTTATTCGGCCTTTGTAGATATCTATAACATAGGATAGTCCATGAAAAGTATAAAACGAAATCCCAACTGGCAATATCACTTTGAGTGTCCATGGATTGACCTGCAAACCAAAATTCGAAATTGCCGTTGCAAAAGATGCTGCAAAAAAATTATAATATTTAAAAACTCCTAAAAATCCTAAGTTTACAAATATGCTAATCCAAAACCATGTCTTTCTAGCGTTTTGATTTTCGGTTTCTGACATTTTCAACCCTGTGAAATAATCTAGTAATGTTGAAAAAATCAATAAAAATAAAAACCTCCAGTCCCAAAAAGCGTAGAAAATATAGCTTGAGACTAGCAAAAGCAAATTTTGAGTCTTTAAGTTCTTATTCGCTACAAACCAATACAATATGAAAACTAGAGGAAGAAAAAGCGCGAAATTTAGAGAATTAAAAAGCATTACATTTCAGATATTTATAGCTAAGGCGCTGTTTACAAATATAAGTTAATTATCGAATTTCTATAATTAGTCCAATTAATCTATCGAAAATAAAAAAGCCACTCTTCTCAGAATGGCTTTTCAATTTTTATATAAAAAGTTATCTTTTCGCCATTGGCTTAAAGTCGCGCAAAGGATGCCCAACATATACCTGTCTTGGTCTTCCAATTGGCTCTTTATTTACGCGCATTTCTTTCCATTGCGCAATCCATCCTGGCAAACGTCCGATGGCGAACATTACGGTAAACATATCGGTTGGAATTCCTAGCGCCCGATAAATAATTCCCGAATAGAAATCGACGTTTGGATATAATTTTCTCGACACGAAGTAATCGTCTACCAAAGCGGCGGCTTCTAATTTTTTGGCAATTTCCAAAATTGGATCATCCACTCCTAAAGTATTCAACACCTCATCTGCCGCTTTTTTAATTATGCGCGCTCTTGGGTCGAAGTTTTTGTAAACTCTATGACCAAATCCCATCAATCGGAATGGATCTTCTTTGTCTTTGGCTTTCGCCATATATTTGTCGGCGTCACCACCGTTTTTGTGAATTTCTTCTAGCATTTCTAACACCGCTTGATTGGCACCACCATGCAATGGTCCCCAAAGCGCAGAAACCCCAGCAGAAATAGACGCGAATAAACCAGCGTGCGAAGAACCCACCATTCTCACCGTCGAGGTAGAACAGTTTTGTTCGTGATCGGCGTGAAGAATAAATAATTTATCTAAAGCATCAATCACCACAGGGTTTGCTTTGTATGGACCCGTTGGTAATTCGAACATCAAATGCATAAAGTTCTCTACGTAACCTCTTTCATTATTGTAGTAATTAAGCGGGAAACCCATCATCTTTCTGTACGTCCAAGTAGCAATAACCAAGAATTTACCCATGGTTTTGCAAACCGCCTCATACATTTCTTTGTCGTTTTCTACATTAACTACTTTAGGATTAAAAGCAGTTAAAGCACTAGTCAATGCAGACAAAACTCCCATCGGATGGGCAGTCTTAGGAAAACCATCAATGATGTTTTTCATTTCCTCATTGACCAAAGTATATTTACGAATGTCTGCTTCAAATTGTGCCAATTCAGTTTTCGAAGGCAATTCACCAAAAATGACTAAATAAGCCACTTCAAGGAAATCCGCTTTGTCGGCTAAGTCTTCGATAGCATAACCGCGGTAGCGCAGGATTCCTTCTTCACCATCAAGAAATGTAATTTCACTGGTGCAAGAACCTGAGTTTTTGTACCCTGGATCCATCGTAATAGCGCCCGATAAATCTCGTAATTTATTAATATCGATTCCTACTTCGTTTTCACTTCCAATGATTACTGGAAACTCGTACTTCTTTCCGTCTAGTTCTAAAATGGCTGTCTTTGACATAATATAAATGGGAATTTTTACTTAAAAATAATAATTTAACAAAACTAGGGAAATCGAAGTGAATTAAAAAATGAATTTTACAATGAAATTGTTAATAATTTTATAAATAACAAAAAAGATTTCTCTACTAATACCATTCGAAACGATTGTATTAATTCTGCTGCGTTCTATCAACCATTCTTTGATTAAAAGGATGCCTAATGCAACAATGAATTTACACAAAAATGCAACTATATTTAGAAGGAAAAACAACTTCATTTTTCGTTCACCTTCACTCTGATTATAAACAAAAAAAACTGACTGGTCTCCCAATCAGGTTTTATTTTAAAAATATAAAATCTTATTTAAAAGCTTTCAATCCTGGAAAGTAAGCAGTGTCGCCCAATTCTTCTTCGATGCGCAATAGTTGGTTGTATTTCGCCATACGATCGGAACGCGATGCAGAACCTGTTTTGATCTGACCGCAATTTAATGCCACAGCTAAATCAGCAATCGTATTGTCTTCGGTTTCTCCTGAGCGGTGTGACATTACCGATGTGTAACCCGCACGATGTGCCATGTTTACTGCTGCAATGGTTTCTGTCAAAGTTCCGATTTGGTTTACTTTTACAAGGATTGAATTTGCGATTCCTTTTTCGATTCCTGTTGACAAACGTTCTACATTAGTTACGAATAAATCATCTCCAACGAGTTGGGTCTTGTTACCGATGAGTTCAGTTAAATATTTCCAGCCATCCCAATCGTCTTCGTACATGCCGTCTTCGATAGAAATAATCGGATAATTCTCCGCTAATTCTGCCAAGTATTCGGCTTGTTCTTTAGAAGTTCTAATTTTTCCGGTTTCGCCTTCAAATTTGGTGTAATCGTATTTTCCGTCAACATAAAACTCAGACGCTGCACAATCTAGTGCAATCATAATTTCGTCACCGAATTTGTAACCAGCATTTTCTACGGCTTTTTTGATGGTGTCTAATGCATCTTCTGTTCCTCCGGCTAAATTAGGAGCAAATCCGCCTTCATCACCGACAGCAGTTGACAAATGACGGTCGTGCAACACATTTTTCAATTGGTGGAAAATTTCCGTTCCCATTTGCATGGCATGCGTAAATGAAGTTGCTTTTACGGGCATAATCATAAATTCTTGAAACGCAATCGGCGCATCAGAATGCGAACCACCATTGATGATGTTCATCATCGGAACCGGCAGTGTGTTGGCAGAAACACCACCGACGTAGCGGTACAAAGGCAAGCCCAATTCGTTCGCTGCTGCCTTAGCTACTGCAAGAGAAACTCCTAAAATAGCATTAGCGCCAAGATTCGATTTGTTTGCCGTTCCGTCTAAATCGATCATACGTTGGTCGATTTGGTTTTGTTCGAAAACAGAAGTTCCGAGTAATTCTTCTGCTATTTTGGTATTGACATTCTCAACGGCTTTCAAGACTCCTTTTCCAAGATAAGCTTTTCCACCATCACGCAATTCTACTGCTTCGTGTTCGCCAGTAGAAGCTCCAGAAGGCACAGCAGCTCTACCTAACACTCCGTTTTCAGTTACTACATCTACTTCAATTGTTGGATTTCCTCTAGAATCAAAGATTTGTCTTGCGTGGATTTTGATAATAATGCTCATGTTCTATTATTTTGAATTATAAATTTTGAATTTTGAATGAATCACTCCGTAACAATTACAAATATATTG
>JBIKRP010000175.1:0-5134 GCA_044349145.1 Flavobacterium sp. | reverse complement strand
GATGCAACAACTTCGTTCGGGAAATGATTTGACCTTTTTCAATTGGGATGACATTCTTTTGAAACTCCACCGGATTTCCGATTCCATACAAACATGAAACGGAAGAAATCACAATGATATCGCGTCGTCCAGAAAGTAAAGACGACACCGTCGACATTCGCATTTTTTCTAATTCTTCATTGATGGATAGATCTTTTTCAATGAAAACACCAGTGACCGGCATAAAAGCTTCGGGCTGATAATAGTCGTAATACGAAACAAAATATTCTACGGCATTGTTTGGGAAAAACTGCTTGAACTCCGAGTACAATTGCGCCGCCAAAGTTTTGTTGTGCGCTAAAACCAAAGTAGGTCGTTGCACTTCTTGAATCACATTGGCAACGGTAAAAGTCTTTCCGGATCCCGTAACACCTAACAGCGTTTGGTATCTTTCATCTTCGAGAATGCCTTGCGTCAATTTTTCAATGGCTTGCGGTTGATCGCCTTTTGGTTGATAATCGGAGATGACTTGGAAGTTCATTTTAGAGGTGCTGAGTTTATTACATCTGTTCGCCTTTGGCTCGGGTCTGAGTTGCTGAGGTTCTGAGTGGCTAAGTTACAAAGTTAGCGTATTGTGAGATCAATTTTAACCGCAGATTCGCTGATTTTCTTATTGATTTTTTTAATGTACGAATTTGTAGTAAGTCTTAAAATTTCCAATCTCGTTTTTGTGATTCTGTCATGAATGTCCATGCGACGATGCGACTGGTTTTTTGTCCATGAATCATTTCGATGGTCTTTATTTCAGCGGCGTTGACTTTACTCAGCGTTTTACAAAGACTCGAAAGATGGTCTTTTTTCGACACCAAAGTTGAAAACCACAGTACTTGTTTGGCATATTTCACACTTTCAAAAATCATCTGCGTGATGAATCGTAATTCACCGCCTTCACACCATAACTCTGCATTTTGACCACCGAAGTTCAACTGCGGTGCTTTAGATTTGGTATTTTGCAGCGAGTTGATTTTTCGGAGATTGGCTTTATTTGCTTCCGCTTCAGAGGCGTGAAAAGGCGGATTGCAAATCGTAAATGCGAACCGGTCTTCTGCTGTAATGATGTTTTTAAAAAGAAATCGTGGTTCAATTTGTAATTGTAAACTCATGAAATCCATTAGCTGTGGATTGGAGCCAAAGATCTTTTTGCAGTTTTGCAACGCAGTTTCGTCGGTGTCAGTTCCCACAAAACTCCAACTATAACAGGCATTGCCGAGCAATGGATAAATCGCATTGGCGCCGATGCCAATATCCAAACCCTGAACATTTTCGCCCGTTGGAATCACACCATTATTGTTGGAAGCCAGGAGATCAGCAAGATGATGGATATAATCGACACGACTGGGAATCGGTGGACATAAATACTGGTTTGGAATGTCCCAATTTTCTATTCCGTAGTATTTTTTTAAAAGTGCTTTATTGAGCGTTTTCAACGCATCAGCATCACTAAAATCGATTGTTTGTGTATTGTATTGATTGACAAAAACAAAAGGTTCTAATTCAGTACAAGCGTCAATTAAAACTGGAAAATCATAACCAAACCGATGTAAATTTCGCGGATGTAAATTGGTTTTTTCGGGATTGGTTTTTGTTTTCATGTGCAAGAAGTGGCGGCAAAGATAGCAATTCCAAATGGCGTCTTAGTCGATTAAATTATTGATTTTTGCGTACTGCAACAGCATAATGGTTTTAGCGTCCTTAATCTCGCCCGAAGCAATCATGTTATAGGCATTTTCAAATGACAGTTCGAGCACTTCGATATTTTCTTGTTCATCCGCCGCACCGCCGCCTTCGTTAATTTTCATCTCAATTGAATATTCACCAACAAAGAAATATAGAATCTCCGTCACAGACCCAGGTGACATATACACTTCAAAAATTTTCTGCACATCTTTGACAGAATAGCCAGTTTCTTCTTCCGTTTCTTTTCGGATGCAATCTTCCGCGTTGTTTTCGTCTAAAAGTCCAGCACAGGCTTCAATCATCATCCCTGTTTTATTACCATTCATATAAGTCGGTAGGCGAAATTGACGCGTGAGAATTACGTTTTTTGTTGTTTTGTTGTAAAGAAAGATTACGGCACCATTGCCCCGGTCGTAGGCTTCACGGATTTGCGTTTCCCAAGTGTTGTCTTTTTTCTGATAATTGTACGTTATTTTTCGCAACGTGTACCAATTGTTGGAAAGTATTTCAATGTTTTTGATGTCGATGGATGGATTGGTCATGGTGTATAATTTTGTGTGGATAACGCAAGTCGGGAGGTAAAAGTATGCAATCGTTTTATGATAAAAAAATGATAAAAAGATTTGGTTTGCACTGAAAAGCCATAATTTTACGCGCTGGTCGTCAGATTTTGTATTTCAAAGATTACTATGATTCATCCCAAATATTTCTTATTGCTAGTATTTACTTTTTTTTTCGTCGATGTTGTTTCGTCGCAGAGTGAATTTTTGAATCCTACCAATACCATTCCACCGAAAGGGAGTGGTTTTAGTCTTCCGAAATCAAACACACCTTCTTTATATACGCCGGGTTCGACACCAAAACCAATGTCTTCCTCTACTATTGAAACTCAGAAGATGCAGTTTGCCGTTGACAATAAGTTCAAGAATCCAGGAGATTTGGTCGTGGAGAAACTCAATCAACCTGAGGGTGGATTTGACTCCAAAGTATTTCGGAAGAACCAGTATTTAGGAGATTTCAAAACCAAATCTGCGTTTGTCAAAATTAGTTGTCGCGATTTTGGTGAAGTAGATGGTGATGAAATTCGCGTATGGGTCAATGACAGGGTAATGATTGAACGGGTTTATTTAGATAGCGATTACCAACGTATCGAACTTGGACTAGAACCAGGTTTTAACAAAGTGGATTTTGAAGCTTTGAATCAAGGTTTCTCAGGTCCGAATACTGCGCAATTTATGATCTTCGACGACAAAGGTTCGTTGGTTTCTTCCAACCAATGGAATTTAGGTACAGGTTTTAAAGCTACGATTATTATTGTTAAAGAGTAAGCTTTAAAAAATGGGAGCTATTGTGACTATTTAGTCGACACATTCCATTAAAAGTAGATCGCCAGTTGTGTGATTAATAGTCACTAACCCATCTTCAAGTACCGCATTACTGCTTCCGGTTCGATAGCCCATCGTGAGCGATTCGTCGTTGAGTGGATATAGCAAATTTTTTGTGGTAATTCCGGTAACCACACCAATCGGAATCAAAGAAATATTGGTTTTTGCCGGATACCATTTCTCGAACTTTTGCGGCAAAAGATATATTTTGGAGTGGTCGTCGTGAATAACAATTTTCAAAAGATTTCTGTAGCTGACAATATTTGTAAGGTTTGTTATGGTATGATCGGCTCTTCGCCCCGTTGCCCAAACCACGTTTACTGCGGGAATTTTCCGTTCAATTAAATAATCAAAGGCTTTTTCGAGATCAGTTTTGTTTTGATCTGGTTTGTGGATAATCTCGATAGGAAATTGCGAAGCTGTAATTTCTTCTGGGTTGAAGCCACGATCGAAATCACCCAATACGACATCGACTTTAATATTCAAATTGATGACTCTTTCGATGGCGGAATCGAGCACAATAACCAAAGGTTGCCATTCCAATAACTGACCCAATAATTCTTCATGACAAGCGGCGCCATTGGCAATGATGAGTGCTGGTTCTTGGTCGTCGCGTACGATGTGGTGGGAGGACATTAATAATTAATAATTGATTAATTGATAATTGATAATTTTTTCCGCTACGCTCCAAACAGTTCGGCTGCGCCTCGGGTGATAATTTTTTCCGCTACGCTCCAAACAGTTCGGCTGCGCCTCGGGTGATAATTGATTTTGTAAATATAGTCCAAATTGTTAATTATCAATTATCCATTGTTCATTGACTAGCCCAGATGGCACTGGAAAACAAAACCGCGTGTTGCTTTTACTTTGGTTGGTCTGGCGAAGCGACCAGCGGAAGCTCTTGCCAGACTTTACCAATGTGAGCAAGACGCGGTTTTTTTGTAAGGAACAGCTGGAATTGCTTCTTATTCAACTATGTAACTGGCTGAATCTGTTTCGCTCAATCGGAAGTAGCCCAAGGCGTAGTTATCAAAATTGGTGGTATTGATAATATTTCCTCGAACGGTTGCTGGTGGGGATTGAAATGGACTTCCGCCCGTATTTCCTGCGACACTCAAAAGTATATTCATGTAGTTGTAATAGCTCCGTGAAATTCCGTAATGCGTAACATCGACTTGGTCTCCGGCGCTAAGATCTTCGTTATTAGAGAGACTGAAAAAGGAGTTTCCCTGGAAGAACTTATCGTCACTAACCTGATAATCTAATTTGTTTTTGTTGGAATATTTGTATTTGAACATATAAAAATTGTCTTCTTCATTCGGATCATTGAAGAAAGTTTTGATTTCAATTTGATCGCCGGTAATTCCACCTTCATTATCTTGAACAATTTCTTGAATGGAAGCCACGGATCTTAATGACTCAGTTGCCGTGTACGTTTGTCCATTGCTAATCACTGTTAACGTATAGATTTCGTTGAGTTGCGGAACAAAATTCGAGCAAACATATTCCCCTGTGTTTGGGACTTCAATAAAATTGAAGATGATATTGTTGCTGTTTTCTACAAAAACTGTTGCGCCACTAACCATAGGTACGGTTGAACTATAATAACTTGTGGTGGTGGTTAATTTAATTTTTTGCTCTGCACCATCGGTTCCTTGTTCCCAATTGATGGAGGCATCTACGACCAATCGAGGCGCGGCTGTGTCTAAGTCGACGTTGACTACTTCTTCGCAGCTTGTTAAAAACAACGAAAAGATGATAGCCGAAAAATAAAATATAGTTTTCATTTTTGTAAATTTTGATTTTTTAGCGGTCACCATTGCTATCGCTTTATTACTAATTGGGGTAAGTTGGCTCAAACTTGTTGTTAATTGCGATTTCATAAGATTAAAATTTGAAGTTATAACTCACCGCGGGAACCATTCCGAATATGGAAGTTTTTACCGCTTCATTCATGCCGGTATCGGCATTTTGACGGAAGTTGATGGATGCTGCATTTCTTCTGTTATAGACGTTATAAATACTAAAAACCC
>JBIKRP010000174.1:0-5143 GCA_044349145.1 Flavobacterium sp. | reverse complement strand
TATTTTGCCACACCAAGATTCGTCGATGTTGGATTCGTTCGCGACTGCAAACGCGTTAGTTTTTGTTCAAGATGGTTGTTATGAGTTGGCAATAGGCGCTTCAGTTGGCGTTTATCAATTATAGTAAAAAGTACAAACTGTATGTTTTTTTACCTCAATGATTAAATTTATGAAATCAAAAATCACGATAATCGTTGCAATGCTACTTCATATTAGCATGGCAATTGCGCAAGTAGAAACGATTGGTGAATCTGTTTTTAACATAGGTGAAATCAAAACGATTCAATCGAAAATTCTCAATGAAAGCAGAACTTTGAATATTTATTTACCACCGACGTACACCAAAGATAAAGCGTATCCCGTTTTATATTTGCTTGATGGTTCTGCGAACGAAGACTTCCTGCATATTTTAGGTTTGGTTCAGTTTTATAATATGCAATTTCAAATGCCGGATTTTATCGTGGTGGGTATCGCCAATGTCGATCGCAAAAGGGATTTTACCTTTCCGACGGATGCCGCCGATCTAAAGAAAGAGTTTCCAACCACAGGCGGTTCTTCGAAATTTATCAATTTTATTGAAAACGAATTGCAGCCTTACATCGAATCAAAATATAGCACAACAGAAACTAAGTTTATCATTGGGCAATCGCTTGGTGGACTTTTAGCCACTGAAATTCTATTGAAGAAACCGCAATTGTTTACCCATTATTTGATTGTTAGTCCAAGTTTATGGTGGGACAATGAGAGTCTACTAAAAATTGCGCCAACGCTTTTAGAACAAAATAAAAACAGCACTGCAGAAGTTTATCTTGCGGTCGGAATGAAAGAACATATGACGATGATTAAAGATGCACAGGAGATGAGTATTGCGTTTAGAAATGCCAAAAATCCGAAAGTAAAACTCGATTTTATGGAGATGACCAACGAAAATCACGCTTCTATTTTGCATCAAAGCATCAACGATATTTTCAAAAAAATGTACCCGTTGAAAGAATAGCTATGGAAATAGTCGATTTGCTTCACGCACCATTATTGCTTTTGCTGTTGCCGATTGTAGCGTTTTTATACGCAAGTGTTGGTCATGGTGGTGCCAGCGGCTATTTAGCTTTGATGAGTCTTTTTGCGTTTCCTATTGCCTTTATGAAACCCACCGCTTTGGTGCTGAATATCATCGTTTCTGGAATTTCGTTTTACTTTTATTTTCGGGAAAAGCAATTCGATTGGAAATTGTTCTACCCATTCGCCATAACGTCGATTCCCTTTTCTTTTTTAGGTGGATTGCTTACCATTGAAACGCATGTATATAAAATGATTTTGGCGACAGTCTTGATTTTTGCAGTATTGCGACTGCTCGGTATTTTGGGTAAAGAAAATCCACAGCTGCAACCAGTAAATTTTCCATTGGCGTTATTAATCGGCGCGCTCATCGGATTCTTGTCTGGTCTCATCGGTATTGGCGGCGGCATTATCTTAAGTCCAGTTTTGCTGCTTTTAGGTTGGGCTACAATGAAACAAACCGCCGCGGTTTCCGCTTTATTTATATTGGTCAATTCGGTCGCGGGACTTCTCGGATTTATGAGCAAAGGCGAAACTTTACCAATGTCCTCGTTTTTAGTCATTGCAATTGTGGCTGTCGGTGGCATTTTAGGGGGCTATTATGGAAGTAAAAAATTCAACACGATTATATTGCGCAACATTTTGGCTTTGGTATTGGGAATCGCTATTTTTAAACTTTACACAACTTAATATGCAAATCAACCTGAAGTATTTTGGTTTGGTAGCCGATCATACCAAAAAGAAAGACGAAGTGATTTTCTTTGAAGGCAATTCGGTAACTTTGTTGGAAGTCCAAATGACATTGCACGAAACCTATCCTGAATTGAAGATAACGACATATTCTTTTGCTATCAATCGAACGTTAATTCAAGGAAACGCTTCGGTTAATCATCTGGACGAAATTGCTTTATTGCCCCCATTTTCTGGTGGTTAAATGAATTTTATGAATCGCTATCAACGTCAAATCGCACTGCCTGAAATTGGAAAAGCTGGTCAACAAAAACTGACCGATGCGAAAGTATTGGTGGTCGGCACTGGTGGTTTGGGCTGTCCGGTTTTACAGAACTTGGCTGGCGCTGGCGTTGGAACTATTGGTATTGTTGATGGTGATTTGGTGGAAGAATCCAATTTGAACCGTCAGTTTTTATATAATAATTCCGATTGCGGAAAAAGTAAAGATTCAGCTGCTGCGGAAAGTCTCATCAAACAAAATCCAAACCTAAAAGTCATTCCATTCAACAGTGATTTCAATCGCAACAATGCTTTCGAAATTGCAAATGGATTTCATGTCATCGTTGATTGTACGGACAATTTGCCAACAAGATATTTAATTAATGATGTGGCTTTGGTCAAAGGAATTCCGATGGTGTATGCGTCGATTCACCAGTTCGAAGGCCAGTTGTCGGTTTTCAATTATCAAAACGGACCAACCTACCGTTGTCTGTTTCCAGAAAAAGCAAATCTCGACAGTATTTCTTGTGAAGATGCGGGTGTTTTAGGCGTTATTCCTAATATATTAGGTGTGATGCAAGCGAATGAAGTGCTGAAAATTATACTTGGAATTGGAGCAGTTTTGAGTGGAAAATTGTGGTTGTATGACGGATTGCAAGCTACATCGCAGACGATTTCCATTGAGAAAAATCCGCTTGAAATTCAACATGGACTCCAAATTGGTTTAGCGCTTCGAAAACAAACGCAGCCTAAAGAAGTTAATGCTATGGACGCAGATGCTTTTCTTTCCGCCATCGAAAACGCAGAAAATGTAATCATCGATTTGCGGGATGATTTCGAAGAACCAGAGTTAAATCTGCCAAACATTCAAAAAGTTCCCATCGATCAATTGGAAAAATACTTGGAAAAGGTCGATAAGAATCAGAAAATAATTTTACTTTGTCAATACGGAAACAAAAGTCAATTGGCTGCAAATTACATCCTAAAATTGGGGTTTAAATATGTGAGTCATTTGCATCAAGGCATTGCCGCTTTAGAGCAAACGAATCTATTTCATTCTTAAAATGAGTACAGAAAAAGTCAAAAAATCGTCTTTTATTCAAGGTCCGATTTCGTCCGCTTTTATTGGTGAATCGATTGCGAAACACCAAAGTAAAACCACAATTGGTGCGCACAATATTTTTTTGGGACAAGTCCGTGCTGATGAAATAGAAGGGAAAAAAGTTGTTGCAATCGACTACTCAGCCTACGAGGAAATGGCGGAGCAAAGTTTCTACGAAATTCGCGAAAGTGCTTTTGAGAAGTTTGAATTAACTTGCTTACATATCTATCATAGTCTAGGCGAAGTAAGAGTCGGAGAGATTTGTTTGTTTGTATTCGTTTCCGCTCCACGACGAAAAGTAGTTTATGAAGCCTTAGAATTTTTAGTCGAAGCCATAAAAGAAAAAGCACCAATTTTTGGGAAGGAAATTTTCGAAGACGCATCATACACCTGGAAAAAAAACACATAAATGGTTGATATCACTCATAAAATAAGTACACTCAGAACCGCCACGGCGCAAGCGATTGTCAACGTTGGTTCACCAGAAACGATACAAGCGGTTTTGAACAAAACGGTTCCCAAAGGCGACGTGTTAGAAGTGGCACGAACTGCAGGTTTGTTTGCGGTTAAAAATACTTCGAATGCGATTCCAGATTGTCATCCGATGCCAATTGAGTTTACTGGAATTCAATTCGAATGTTTGTCCGATTCCATTCAAATAGAAGTAACGGTAAAGACGATTTACAAAACAGGCGTTGAGGTAGAAGCCATGCATGGTGCGTCGATCGTTGCCTTGACCA
The DNA here is from genome assembly GCA_044349145.1 of Flavobacterium sp. Classification (GTDB taxonomy): domain Bacteria; phylum Bacteroidota; class Bacteroidia; order Flavobacteriales; family Flavobacteriaceae; genus Flavobacterium. The sequence continues at coordinate 1,294 of JBIKRP010000174.1, read as the reverse complement.
TCTATGATATGTTGAAACCTATCGACAAGCAAGTAGAAATTGCTACCATAAAATTACTTCACAAAAAAGGCGGTAAATCGGATTTTGCCGATTATCAAGATTTGAATCTTTCTATCGCCGTTATCGTTTGCTCGGATAGCGTCGCTGCTGGGACTAAAGAAGATTCGTCGGGAAAAATCATCGTTTCAAAATTAGAAAAACTCGGAATGACCATTGCCGATTATTTGGTGATTCCAGATGGCTTTGCAGGTATTCAAGAAAAAATACACCACTATTGTCAGCAAAAAACAGATGTCGTAATTCTCACTGGCGGCACTGGTTTGTCTCATAAAGATGTGACTCCAGAAGCGATTCTTCCGTTGCTTGACCGAAGAATTCCTGGGATAGAAGAAGCGATTCGTTCCTACGGGCAAGAGCGCACGCCTTATGCGATGTTGTCGAGAAGTGTCGCTGGATTTATAGGCGATACGTTGATTTTGGCTTTGCCAGGTTCGACTTCCGGCGCTGGGGAATCTATAGATGCGGTTTTTCCTTCTGTTTTGCATGTATTTAAACTACTCAATGGCTACAACCATGGACAATAAATCGCAGGAATTGCAAGATGATTTCGGTCGATTTCATAATTACTTGCGGATTTCGATTACGGAACATTGCAATTTGCGATGCACCTATTGTATGCCAGAAGAAGGCATTGCCTTGACGCCCAAAGCGCATTTGATGACGGCGGATGAAATTTTGGTAATAGCACAAACTTTTGTCGACTTGGGCGTGACCAAAATCCGATTAACCGGCGGTGAACCTTTGGTTCGTAAAGATGCGAAGGATATTATTTTGCGATTGGGAAAATTGGGCGTGCATTTGACTTTGACTACCAACGGAATTTTAGTTCCAGATTTTATAGCCACCTTTCATGAGGCTTGCATCAAGACAATCAACATTAGTATCGACAGTTTAGTAAAGGAAAAATTCAACCAAATTACACGACGAAGTTATTTTGATACTGTTTTTGAGAATATTGAATTGTTGTTGACTGAGGGATTTCAAGTCAAACTCAATGTCGTTTTAATCAAAGGTTTTAATGATAATGAAATTGTCGATTTTATTGCCTTAACCAAACACAAAAATATTCAAATTCGCTTTATTGAATTTATGCCTTTCAATGGAAATCAGTGGGATAAATCGAAGTTGGTGAGTTATTCTGAAATATTGGAGATGCTCAAAATCAGCTTTAATCACCATGAAATTGAGCGATTAAATGACGCGCCAAATGACACCGCCAAGAATTATAAAATCA
>JBIKRP010000173.1:0-5145 GCA_044349145.1 Flavobacterium sp. | reverse complement strand
GCCATGGGCTTGATGACCAATCGTGATTTTGAGAATTACAAATCGCTATTTGAATTGATGGAATCTTTGGTTGAAGCACCCGATATGTTGATTTATTTGCGAAGTTCCATTCCAAATTTAGTCTCTCAGATTCACAAGCGAGGACGCGAATACGAAAACTCTATTTCTATTGATTATTTAAGCCGACTGAACGAACGCTACGAAGCGTGGATACATTCTTATAGCAAGGGAAAATTGTTGGTTATCGATGTAGACAATATCGATTTTGTGAATAATCCTGAGGATCTTGGAATGATTCTGAACAAGATCAATGCAGAACTCAACGGATTGTTTTAAGCTTGAGGTCTTTCTAGCAACTCCAATCTTCTTTTAAATTTTTCGATTTGTCGTCGATGCCTGAGCACATGAACAACGGCGTGCTCCATCATTTGTTCTATATCGTACAACTGACCCCAGCTTGTTTTGATTTTTTTGTCTTCACCAAACTCCTCTAATTCATGGTCATGAATAGATTCAAAAGTCTTTATTGTGTACAAAATCAGATTTTCAAGATCATTGTGGTATTCCTCAGAAGACATCTTAGCCATTTTACCTGGTCGATTGTCTGAAATTTTTTTTAGTTTTCGAATGTAACCCGCATAGGAATAGCCGGAACTTATTATGTGAGTTAAGATGGTTTGAATAGAATGGGAATTCGCATCTTTGGTCGTTGAATCAACAATAGTCGTCAGGTTGGCGTACGAAAGATTGGCAATCACTTTCTGCAAAGCAACGACTACGTTTGTATACTCTTCTAGTAAAGCTTCAACAGTTCTTCTAGTAATTTTATGATCTATCGCTACAGCACCCAATTGTAAATAAATATCTTTTTTAAAGGTGCTAATATAGTAATTCTTCAGAGCGACCATTCGGATAAAAAATAAAAATATCAACAGTATTTGTAACAATAAAAAAAGCCTCGCAATGGCGAGGCTTTCTTATTTCTGGATCGAAAGATCTTATTTCAATGCGTCTACTTTCGCTTTTACTTCAGCTTCTGTACCTTCAAAAGTTTGTGTTGCCGCTGTACCGTTTACAGTTGTAGTAACCGTTGCTTTTGCTTTACCATCTTTGTTGATAATTTCTACACGAACATTTTTATCCATGGTCTGCATTTCTCCTTCTTTTTTTGCACAACAGTCTTTTTTAGCTGGCGCTACAAACTTACCATCAGCATCGTAGTGTGATAAACACATTTCTTTTTGCTCTGGCGTGCACTGAAGTGAATCGCACATTGCTGCACATTCTTCTTTAGTCATCTCAGCACATTTGCTCATGTCGCAATTGCCCATCATATCACCATCGCATTCCATTTTCATTTCCATTTTGACCATTTTTGTTGATGCATCATGGCTGCCATTTCCTAAGATTGGCGCAATTACTAAACCAATCAAACAAGTCAATTTGATTAAGATGTTCATCGATGGACCTGAAGTATCTTTAAATGGATCTCCAACCGTATCTCCAGTTACAGCCGCTTTGTGCGCATCTGACCCTTTGTAAGTCATTTCACCATTAATCATTACTCCTGCTTCGAAAGATTTCTTAGCGTTATCCCAAGCACCACCAGCGTTGTTTTGGAACACTGCCCAAAGCACACCTGAAACCGTTACTCCAGCCATATAACCACCTAACATTTCAGCGATTAGTTGGTTATTATCTCCGTATACTAATTTACCTAATAAAACAATTGCAATTGGGAAACCGATGGTCATAACTCCTGGCAACATCATTTCACGCAATGCCGCTTTTGTAGAGATCTCAACACATTTACCGTATTCTGGTTTTCCAGTTCCTTCCATAATTCCTGGAATTTCTTTGAACTGACGACGTACTTCGTACACCATGTCCATTGCCGCTTTACCTACTGAATTCATCGCTAAAGCAGAGAAAACTACAGGTATCATTCCACCTACGAACAACATTGCCAAAACAGGTGCTTTGAAGATATTAATTCCGTCAATTCCTGTAAAAGTTACATAAGCAGCAAATAATGCTAATGAAGTCAATGCCGCAGAAGCAATTGCAAATCCTTTTCCGGTTGCAGCGGTTGTATTTCCAACAGAATCTAAAATATCTGTACGTGTACGAACTTCTTTCGGTAATTCGCTCATTTCAGCGATTCCACCTGCGTTATCAGAGATTGGCCCGAATGCGTCAATCGCCAACTGCATTGCCGTAGTCGCCATCATTGCAGATGCTGCTAAAGCCACACCATAAAATCCAGCTAAAGCATACGATGCCCAAATCGCACCTGCGAATAATAATACGGTTGGAAACGTTGAAATCATTCCAGTTGCTAAACCAGCGATTACGTTAGTTCCTGCTCCAGTTGATGATTTTTGTACGATAGCCAAAACTGGTTTTGTTCCCAATCCCGTGTAATATTCCGTAACTGAAGAAATAGCACCACCCACGATCAATCCAATGATGGTTGCGTAGAACACTCTCATAGAAGATATGTCTTGCAAACCTTCTCCGAAGAATTCCATTTTCATCGTTGCAGGCAACATATATTGTACTAAGAAGAAACACGCGATAGCGGTCAAAATAATTGACACCCAGTTTCCAATATTCAAAGCTTTTTGAACTTGCGCTTCTTTAGCGTTGTCATCTGTAATTTTTACCAACATCGTTCCGATGATAGAGAATAAAATTCCAAAACCAGCAATTGCCATTGGTAATAAAATTGGACCGATTCCACCGAAAGCATCTTGGATGTTTCCACCCATATCTTTAATTACGTAATTTCCTAAAACCATAGCGGCCAATACGGTTGCAACATAAGACCCGAACAAATCCGCTCCCATACCCGCAACGTCACCAACGTTATCTCCAACGTTATCAGCAATTGTAGCAGGATTACGTGGATCATCTTCAGGAATACCCGCTTCTACTTTACCTACTAAATCCGCTCCAACGTCGGCAGCTTTGGTATAAATACCACCACCAACTCTCGCGAACAAAGCGATTGATTCAGCTCCTAAAGAGAAACCAGCTAAAGTTTCTAAAACAATTGTCATTTGTTCGGTTGATGTCCAAACACCACCCATAAAATAATTATAAAAGAAAATGAAGAAACCGGTCAAACCTAAAACAGCTAAGCCTGCAACACCCAATCCCATTACTGTTCCACCGCCGAAAGAAACTTTCAATGCTTGTGGCAAACTAGAACGGGCCGCTTGCGTAGTCCTAACATTTGTTTTTGTAGCGATTTTCATCCCCATATTTCCAGCCAACGCTGAAAAGAAAGCTCCGAAAATAAAAGCAACAACTATTAAAATATGAGTTGTTGGCACAATAAAGGATATTCCTGCGAGAACAGCACTTGCTATTACAACAAATACGGCTAACAATCTGTACTCCGCTTTTAGGAAAGCTAAAGCACCTTCGTAGATGTAATCTGAAATTTCTTTCATTTTACCATCGCCCGCATCTTGTTTTAAAACCCAAGCTCTTTTGTATGCCATAAATAGCAATCCAATAAACGCCATTACTATTGGCACATAAATCATGTAAGTTGATTCCATAAATATAATTTTGTTATAAATTTTATCGGGGGCAAAAGTAACAAAACATTAACAAAAAACAAGTATATCAATTGATTATTGTTAATGCAAAGCAAATCTATTCGTAGTTATAGGAAATCTTTCTATTTCTTTTGTTTAGATAGTGATGCCATAGTAAAAAAGTGGCATGCGACCGATAAGGACTCCATTTCTCAGCCAGCAAAAACATTTCTTCTCTATTATGAATATCAAACAATTCCTTTATTGTATTGACCACCGCAATATCTCCGATGGGAATAATATCTGACGCATGTAAAGCAAACATCAAATAAATATCGATGGCCCAATGCCCTATTCCTTTAATTTTGATGAGTTCTTCTCGCACCTCAACAGTAGTTTTCTGAGCCAAACCGTCAAGAAAAATCTCATTGTTGATGATGGATTGCGACAATCCATTAATATAGGTAGCTTTTTGTCTGCTCACGCCTACCGAGCGAAAGTCATCCTCTGAAAACACGACCAATATTTCCGGCGTAAAAACAACCGCTTTTTCTCTTAATCTTAGGTATGTCGCTTTGGCGGAATCAATAGAAACTTGTTGTTCTAAAATCAGCAAAACCAAGGTTTCAAATCCGGGTGGTCGCGACGGAATGGTTGGCAAGCCGTATTGACTGACAATAGATTTAAATACTGGTTCTTCAGCCGTTAAGAAATCGAAAGCTTCTTGCATAATGTGTGTTTTTCCACCTTTTGGAGGGGTACCCAAAGGGCGGGGTGGTGTTAGCCCAAATGGCAGTGGCATCCTTTTTATGCTGAACTCGTTTCAGCATATGCAATAGATGACTACAAGATTACAATTATTTGAAGATGCTGAAACGAGTTCAGCATAAAAAGATATAGCGAACAGCTGGATTAAGCTCCTGAAATAAATTCAGGATAAATCCTAAAAATAAAAGCCAATAGCTGCTTTTACTGTGAATCGATTGGCTCCTTGGACGTCTAAATAGTTACCTCTCCACGAGAAGTCGATGCGCAATACTTTGAAGATATTTCCGACTCCAGCACTGTATTCCCAGTAGAATTTTTCTGGAGCGTTGTAGACCAAACCAGAGGCGTTGAGCGCTCTATTTTCGTCAGAAACGGTTCCATACACACCTTTAAAACCAACTACTTCTCTCCAGTTTAACTTTCGCAAAAATGGAACTCGAGCAAATATTTTTCCTTGGAAATTATGGATCCATTGAAACGTTGCGTATTGGTCGGTTACAAATTCATAAAAATCCAAATTATTAAAAGTGTTTTCAATCGTGAAATACGTCTGATTTCCAGGAACGACACTAAGTAAACCAAGCGGCACTTTACCATAGGTTTTTCCGACTTCGGTAATCAGATTGGTCCTTCCAATGGCTCCAATGACGATGGGTTGATTATAGTAAATTTGAAACTTATTGTAGGAGAAATCACCATCCATAAAACCTCTATAACCTCGACTATAATTCGCAAAAACTCTAGTATACGGATTGTCAACTACATTTCGCTCTACACCGTATCCGACCGTTTTTCTTTTGGGTGTAAAATCAGCTTGAAGGGTAAATTC
>JBIKRP010000216.1:0-4633 GCA_044349145.1 Flavobacterium sp. | reverse complement strand
ACAGCATCGCCAAATAAGAATCCGCGATTTCCATTTCCTATTATCGCATTGCTTTCTACCAAAGCACCATTACTATTAACCATAAAAAAACCCTAATTAAAATTAGGGCAAAGATAAGTTTATATCTGTTAGTTTTATACGGAACCAATAACATGTTTCAAGTCAGAAATCTGATTCTCCCACAATAACTTCGCCTCGTCTAACTCATCATCATAAGCAAAATCAATGACCATCAATGAAACATCTTTTGTAATCTCATCTTCCAAAATCCGCAACTCAAAAAAATAGTCAGTGTCTTTCTTATTGTCATCGATCCAACGAAATTTTATCTTCTCACCCGTTTTCTTTGATGATAATCGCGCATTCTCTTCGGAGTCATCCCAGATAAATGTAAAATATTCTCCTCGTGAATTGACGTTGTCCGCAAACCATTCAGACAATCCAGAAGGCGTTGATATATACTGATATAACAACTGTGGAGAGGAATTAATTGGAAATTCTAGCTCGTATCTTGATTTTACTTCCATTATTGTGCACTAATTTTTGGGAAATATATATAATAATACCTCAAAAAAAAAGGAATTTTAAAATAATTTTTTTCTACTCATAAATTTGCAACCTATCATTTAAGTTTTATATTTGCACCCGCATTCAGGAATGCAAAATACTATTATTGGCGAGGTAGCTCAGTTGGTTAGAGCGCAGGATTCATAACCCTGAGGTCACGGGTTCAACTCCCGTCCTCGCTACAGAAAACCAAAATCCCTAAGCAGAAATGTTTGGGGATTTTTTTTTAATTTCTTCAAGATACTATTTATAAGACCTAGCTTATCGATTTCATTGTCAGCCGTCGCTGTTGTTGTTCTACAAATCAAAAATAGTAATGTTAAGATTTCGTTTACCAAAGATAAAGCTGACAATGGTTATGGGATTACAAGTATTCGTTCCCTTATCTTCGATTTCCCTTCATCTCATCATTTTGTCAGTTATAAGCTAATATGTAATCTTTTACTTATATATTTTTAATTTAAATGTATTTTATCGAATAAATTGGTTTATTGCCGATGTAATTACAAATATATTTGAAATTTACATTTCCCAAGCAAAACATCTCGAATACAACTCAACATTCTATTAACCTACTAATAAAATGAGTATGAATTCCATTACCCAAAACCCAAAAAATGCAGTCGGAGCGATAAGCTTATCTCTAGTAACCCTTTTGCTCTTTTCCCAGTCTCAAAAAGTCAAAGATTTTTTTCATGAGACAACTTTTGAAAATCCAGTAGGAAGTTTTTCGAAACAACATATTGCACAAACGAATCTCCCGTTTGATGCTAAACTAACAGCAACAGCAAGTCCTGCATTCCAGGATAGTGACGGAGACGGAATCTTCAACTATATCGACGTTGATGACGACAATGACGGTATTCCCGACAATATTGAACAAAGCAATGCGTCAAGTTCTATTTTAGGCGGACAAGTGACCGTTACTTTACTAAATGAGACTTTCGGAGTTGGCGCCACGAGAGGAAGAATTTACGACAACGTCCCAACAGCGAGCACTACATATTGTTATGAGGATGGTACGACAGCCCAAGCGGCAGACGAGTGTGATACCAATAAAGACTTAAACGATGGTCAATATACCATCAACGACCAAGCAGGAACAACTGCAGTGGCGTCTTGGGCTCCAAGCTACTGGTATCAAGGCGTAGATCACACGACTGCAGATATCAATGGGAAAATGGCACTTTTTAATGCAACTCCCGTCATTACAGACGAATTTTACAGAACTATTGTTCAAGGGGTCATTGCCAATGCACCGCTAACCTATAGCTTTTGGGTACTCAATTTAGACCGATCCGATGCTCCAGGTATTGCCAGTCGGTACAGACCAAATCTTACCGTTGAGTTCCGTGATCTCAGTAATAATCTATTGAATACCATTACCACCGGAAATATTCCGCCGACAGCAGCAGGGAATTTAAGTGGCGATTGGTATCAATTTTCAGCAACATTCATTCCCACCACGAGTAGCGTGTCGATTATATTCAAAAACAATCAAGTAGGTGGAACTGGCAACGATTTGGCTTTGGATGATATCACGATTTCACAATCATTGGTAGATAGTGACCGAGATAATGTTGCTGACGCGTACGATTTAGATTCCGATAATGATGGCATTGGCGACATTATCGAAGACCGCTGGAATGCACTGAGTTTTGGATATGACCGAATGGATCTTTCATCTTCGATTTGGCTGGATGCAAATAGCAACGGCTGGCACGATACTGCTGAAGCTTGGTATGCGGTCAATACATCCGCAGATTTTGATGGTGACAGCGTACCCAATTATCTCGATTTAGACGCCGATAATGACGCATTATTTGATGTAGATGAAGCCGGAATTTATTACGGAGATGGCGATATCAACTGTGACGGAGAAGGCGAAGGAACCGACGGCGACCAAGACGGAATTCTCTCGATGTTCGATACATTCTCTGGTTTCGGAAATTTAGGAAAAGCCTTGCCGTTAGATTCACTTTCTTCAGGCAATCCCGATTTTCTAAATGTGCAATCCAACCCTGGCGTCTACGATATCAACACAACCCTATTTGCGTCTCTTGATTCGAATAATGACGGCGTCATCGACGGAACCTCAGATGTTGATCGAGATGGAATCCGAGATGATTTCGACACGGACACCAATTACTTTGGTTCACCAAGAAATCTCAACCGAAAACTCTATCTAGATTTTGACGGAAGAAATGATTACGGTCAAGGTTCTTCAATTCTAGGCGGATTATCTAATGCAAGTCTGATGGGCTGGATCAATTTAAATTCCGCTTTTTCTACTGAAGGAATGGTCATGGGCCAAAACAGGTTCAACATCCACATTACTGCTGCAAGAAAGTTAGCAGCGGTTGTTAATGGAACGACATTGACATGTGACACCAATATTCTCAATACAGCACAATGGTACCATGTAGGCGCTGTTTACGGTGGTGGTTTACTAAAAATATTCTTAAATGGTGAAATGGTTGCAAGCACAGCAGTTTCCGGATCGATTGCCGCAGATGCAACAGCACTAACCATTGGGAAGGATCCAAGTTTATCAACTAAATATTTTAAAGGAAAAATAGATGAATTGCGCGTATTTAATGCCGCATTGACAGACGAGCAATTTCAAAGAATGGTGTATCAGGAAATTCAAAATACGGCCTCTCAAGTGAGAGGAGCAGTTATCCCAAGAGATATTGGCGCACTTCCATTTGCAAATCTACTTCGCTACTATCGAATGGATGTCTATAAAAATGACATCATCGACGATCTATCTACACCTACTATCGATACTGGAACTGGAATGAAAATCTACAATAACAAAACAATCAATGTGCAGCAGGCGCCAATGCCATTTGTGACAGAACGAGTCGGAGACTTCGCAACTGCAGTAAATAGTCCAACAAACGAAATCAGAGGCATGGACATTATGGATCAGGATTGGTCTATTGTTCAAGTAAAACACAGCATCTCAGAAACTACCGATAATACAGATCTAGGAATGATTGTCGACCCGGCAATTATAATTACGATGAATAACGACACGAAAATTCAAAACGATTGGTATTTACAATTGGATGGCAAAATTGACCTACAAGGAAAATCGCAATTGGTTCAAACCACTAATAGCGATTTGGAAGTGAGTAGTTCGGGATGGATGGAACGAGATCAACAAGGACAAGCGAATAAATTCAATTATAACTATTGGTCATCACCAGTTGGCGCCATCAATAGTACTAGCAATAACACATCGTATACAGTCGATCAAGTGCTACGAGATGGAACAGATCCAAACGATATTCACAACATCACATGGTCACCTGGTTATGACAGTGCACCCACTTCTCCAATTACGTTGAGCAGCTACTGGATATTTAAGTTTCAAAATTTATCTCCAATATATGCCAATTGGGAATCGGTGGGGCAGAACGGAACACTGCTCGCGGGCCAAGGATTTACGATGAAAGGGATTGATAATGGGCAAGAAAGCCAAAACTATACGTTCGTTGGCAAACCTAACAACGGAACCATTTCAATTCCAATCGCCGCCAATAATTTAAATTTATGCGGAAATCCATATGCTTCCGCGCTGGATGCAGATGACTTCATCTTTGACAATCTAACGGCAACGACTGGTGCAATCTATTTCTGGGAGCACTACAATACGAATCCTTCCCACATATTGTTGGAATATCAAGGAGGATATGCGGTTCGAAATCTCATTGGAGGCATTCCTCCGGTATCGCCAGCAGGTATAAGCGGATTGGGTTCGAGCACCAGAATTCCTAGCAGATACATTCCAGTCGGTCAAGGATTCTTGATGTATGGAAGTAACGTTGGCGGCGATATCATATTCAATAACAACCAAAGAAATTTCGTGAAAGAAACAGATGTTAATTCTACTATTCTCTTTCGCCAAAATACGGATACGATTGCTAATGATACGCCAAAAGAAATACATGACCGAAGACGCCGTTCTTCCTCAAAAATTCGACTAGGTTTTACAAGTCCAAATGGGTATCACAAACAAATTCTTCTTGGCTTTATGAATGAACTAGCCTCCGCCGGA
>JBIKRP010000172.1:0-5173 GCA_044349145.1 Flavobacterium sp. | reverse complement strand
GAGCCGCGCATTTTTTCTTTCACAATCAAATCTTCTAAGTGAATGGTTTTGCCTTTCCAAGTAGAATAACGATAATAGTAAAGCGCCATGCCCACAATTTGACCATCGATTTCCGCAACAAAAGTAGAAAACAAAGGATTTTTCCCAAAGCCATCACGCTCGAGGTCGGCGATGGTCACAACGACAGCTTCGGGTTCTTTTTCAAAAGCGGCGAGTTCTCGAATCAAACTCAAAACGGCGGACATGTCTTCTTTTTGGCCTTTTCGGATTCTCATAAAATTGTAACAGATGGTTTGCTAAAATAATTTTCAGGTCTCCAAAAACGTTGTAAAAAATCAAGGTCTTTTAAATATTTTTCTCCTATATCTTTTTTGAAAAAAATTAGTTTTGAAGCATAGTTTTCAACAAAAAAACCAACCAATTCTTTAGGATAGATATCCGAAAATAAAAACATCTTTACAGCAAACCTGTCCTCAGTATCATAGAAAGGATTTTCTTTGTCTGGGAAAATGCTACAAATATCATGATACATTTCAATTCCAGTATTAGGATTAAAAAAGAGTAATACGTTTTCATCACTTTCCATTTCAAAACTTCCTTGTTCATGATTGAGATAACCTTTGTCTTTTTGTCTTTTTATCGCTTCATCCTTATCTTTTTCTTTGTTTTTTTTGTCTTTTGTAATGCTGTTATTGTAAATATTAATAAATTCATTTAAAGTAGCCGGGACATCATTGGCCTTTAAAAACAAAACACTTGAGCCATATTTTTTGAGAAATGTTTTTTCTTGATTTTGAATTGTTTCCATTGAATCGTTCATGTATTTTTCGTTGAGCTGCAAAACCTTATTAATATTACCATTGTCACTTTTCTCATCTAAAATAATGTCCGCATTAAAATCTGTTGGGAAACATATTCCAGAGAAAACCCATTCTTTTTTCCAAAGGATCATTTCAATGTAATAGATGTGTTTGTCATCAAGAGGGAATCGCAGTTCAAAACTATCTTTGGTCAAATCAAAAATAGTATCCGTGGCAACATGTTGAAATTGAAAATGTGTTTTGTTTTGTTCTTTGTATAAAAAATAACTCGCTATTTTTTCTGAAATATTTGAAATCGGTTCAGATAATGAATGCTCCTTCCCAAGAATTTCTGCCAACCATTCTTTACCTTTCATAGCCAAAAGCTTGGTTCTATAAGCATGAGTGTGTTTGTCCGTAATACTATTTAATATCATTGTCAGATTCTCTGAATCATCATCTTCATATTCCTCAATGGCTCCATCGATTTTTGCATTCAGTTCTTTTTGAGCATCGATGCTAAACAAATATGTTTCAAACAAAAGTTTTTGAATCATTCTTCTTACTTCGTAAAAATCAGCGTTGGGGTTCAGTATAAAATGCGCTTTGAGCACCTTGTTTTCTTCCACATAGTCATATTCGTAATCTAATATTTCAAAAACAAGTTCTGCTAAAACGGTAATATAAGAATCATACGGACTTAAGAATCGTTGTCTATTCAGCATATTCAACGCATACCAAATTAGAAATTGAATATCAACCAAATTGACTTCTCCAGTTTGATAATCATTTAAAGAATAGAACGGAATTTCTTTGTTGTATTTTGAAAAATGAATTCGGACGAAAGTATTCCAAAAGTTGGTGTCGGAAATTAAATCTTCCAAGTAACAAGTTAAGAAAATCGACAAATCCGCTACTTCATTATCATCTGCTCCAATTTCATCAAAAATGTAAAGACAAGATTGGAATTCTTTATAAACTTTGTTTGCTATTGAAAGATATTCTATATCAACAGAAGTTTCTTTGTTATAGGGTTTGTTATGAAGCCAATTTTTAATAAAAATTTTGTTTTTCATTTTTCAGTTAGGAGCTTTTTCCCGCTATTAACTACAATCTATTTGTTTTGAAAAAAAACCTCGACTGCCCTCGGGCTGACAAAAAAAGGATTTCTACTGCTATCGGGGCTAGGGTTTTCGATTTCAAAAACAAATATACAAATCCAAAGTATAAAATTCGAATGATGAAATTCCAAATTCCAATAATATGCAGTAAAACTTGGAATTTGGAATTTGAATATTGGAATTTCCAACTATATTTGCACCACTAACTACAACGATTTCGTAATGGAAGAACGCAACAAAACACTCGGTGAATTTATTATTGAAAACCAAAATGCCTTTCAGTATTCCTCAGGGGAATTATCTCGCATTATCAACTCCATTCGACTCGCTGCAAAAGTGGTCAACTATAAGGTTAACAAAGCGGGTTTAGTTGATATTGTTGGAGCAGCTGGAGAACAAAATATTCAAGGAGAAGATCAGCAAAAGCTTGATGTATATGCCAACGAGATTTTCATCCAAACCTTGATCAATCGTGAAATTGTATGCGGTATCGCGTCGGAAGAAAACGACGATTTTATTACCGTTTCTGGTTCAGACAAGAGTCACAACAATAAATATGTCGTGTTAATGGATCCGCTTGATGGTTCTTCCAATATAGATGTCAATGTTTCAGTGGGAACTATTTTTTCAGTTTTCCGCCGTATCACGCCAGTTGGAACGCCAGTTACCTTGGAAGATTTCCTGCAACCGGGAATCAATCAAGTGGCTGCTGGTTATGTGATCTACGGAACTTCGACCATGTTGGTGTATACTACAGGTCATGGTGTTAACGGATTTACGCTTAATCCTGCCATTGGAACTTTCTATTTGTCGCATCCCAATATGCAATTCTCGGAAGATGGGTCGATTTATTCTATCAACGAAGGGAATTATGTTCATTTCCCACAAGGCGTTAAAGATTATATCAAATATTGTCAATTAGAAGAAGGCGATCGACCTTATACGTCGCGATATATCGGAAGCTTGGTGTCCGACATTCACAGGAATATGATTAAAGGCGGAATTTATATTTATCCAACCAGTTCAAAAGCACCCAAAGGAAAGTTGCGATTGTTGTACGAATGCAATCCGATGGCTTTTATCACCGAGCAAGCAGGAGGAAAAGCATCCGACGGATTTGGAAGAATCATGGAAATTGAACCCACAGAATTACACCAGCGGGTTCCCTTTTTCTGCGGAAGCTATAATATGGTGCAGAAAGCAGAAGAATTTATGCATTTGGCCAAGCTGAGTAAATATTAGAAATTCCAATAATAAAATTCCAAATTCCAAAAGTTTTAAACCTTAGAATTTGGAATTTTATTTTTTAGAATTTTTTATTTATTCATATGTTGCATCTCGTAGATAAAAGTATCTAAATCAACATTAGCGCCAATCAAAGCCATTGCTTTATCTACGATATAATTGTTGTTTGCTGGTGTGAAACCCAACGCGATTCCGAACTTGCGCAATAACTTTATTTGTGCTTCTCCTAAATGATGATCTACGTATACCATGCGCGCCAAATCATACAGTCGCTCTAATCGCTGCGTGTATAAATAGGGCGGATTAATCGGATATTTGAGAGGGTTCTCAAGGATTTCTTCGTACTCTGCGGGCGTAATTTCTAGATGCAGCGCCAGTTTGTCTAGGAATTTTTTTTCTTCAGGAGAAAATTCTCCGTCGTGCACAGCGACACGTACAATAGATGAAAAATGACCTTTATTACGGTTCTTAAATTCGCTATCAAATAAATCTGAAAATGACATAGGTTAGGGTTTAAATTCTACTGCAAAGATATATTTATTTCGTTTTTATTCGAAACTATTTTGTCATGATTTTATTTAAATTTTTGCGCTATAGTTTTGTGATTTTATTGGATTTGTTTTTTAAAATTAATTGTAAGTTTACAAGCCCAAATCTATAAAAGAGTGGCCATGTCAGATTTTTGGATTTATGTTGAAATTGGTTTAAAGCACGTATTAAACATCAAGGCGTACGATCACGTTTTGTTTTTGATTGCTTTGACCGCTGCACATTCGATGAAAGAATGGAAACGCCTGCTTCTGCTGATTTCGGTCTTTACCGTTGGTCACACGTTGGCATTAGTGCTATCCGTTTTTAATTTACTTAAAGTCAATGAAAATCTCATAGAGTTGCTGATTCCTATAACCATTTTAATGACTGCAGTTCTTAACTTTGTCGCATTGAAAAAATCATCGATTGCTAAATCTATAAATTCAGTAGTTATGATTACCTTATTTTTTGGTGTGATTCACGGTTTGGGATTTTCGAATTACTTCAAGACCATATTGCCAGGAAGTAGTTCAGATAAGATTTTGCCGTTATTTGAATTTTCAATTGGAATTGAAGCGGCGCAAATGACTGTGGTTTTGACAATTCTATTGATATCATTTATCACGCAAACAATTTTTAAACTATCAAAACGAGATTTTACAATAGTTGTCTCGGCCTTTATTGTCGGCGTCGTTACGCCAATGATAATTGAAAACGAGATTTGGAACAAACCATTATGGAATTAGAGAAATTAAATAAATACGACAAAGCTTACCTTCGAATTGCCAAAGAATGGAGTCAACTTTCGTATTGCAAGCGAAAGCAAGTAGGTGCAATCATCGTCAGAGATCGTATGATTATTTCCGACGGATACAACGGCACGCCCTCCGGATTTGAGAATTGCTGTGAAGATGAAGCAGGTTTGACCAATTGGTATGTGTTGCATGCCGAAGCAAATGCAATCCTAAAAGTGGCGCGTTCTACTCAAACCTGCGAAGGTGCTACTTTATATATTACGCTTTCTCCGTGCCAGGAATGCAGCAAATTAATACATCAATCTGGGATTAAACGCGTGGTGTATCAACATGGATATCGCGATACTACAGGAGTAGATTTTTTGTTACAAGCGGGCGTTATGGTCGAACAAATTGAAGATTTAGAATAAGTGAAAAAAAGCAATATATACTTACCGATTATAATTTCATTTGCACTGGCATTTGGTGTTTTGCTCGGTAGTATTTTGAATTTCCCAGTTCACCGACCATTTTCTTCTAAGAACAACCCAAAAAACAAACTTAATAGATTACTTGAGTTTATTGATGGTGAATATGTCGACAAAGTAAATACAGATTCCATAGTAGATTTAACGGTTACAAACATTCTAGCACAACTCGACCCACATTCTGTTTATTTGCCACCAAGTCTGCAATCTGACGAAGCGGAAAGTATGAAAGGCGATTTTGTTGGAATCGGAAT
>JBIKRP010000171.1:0-5201 GCA_044349145.1 Flavobacterium sp. | reverse complement strand
ACAATTTAATCTCACACCAACAAGAAAAAGTTCTGATTTTCTATCTTTAGTTATGAACAACTCATGTTAAATTAAAGTAAATTGAATATCAAGCGATTAGTAAAAACTATTAACATAACGTAAAATTAACGATTCATAAATATTAAAACTACTGATTTTTAAGCACTTAAACGTTTTGTCCACGAATGCACGAATTATTAAAATATGAATTCATGTATTCGTGGCTACCTTTTTTAATTCATAGATTATGCAACACTAAAAAGAATTACTTCACCAAGATTGATTAAATTTGCCATGCATCACAATAATACAAGAAATGAAAATAGCCATAGGAAATGACCACGCCGGACCCGATTATAAAAAAGCCATTCTAGACATGCTGCAAAGCAAAGGATACGAAGTAACCAACTACGGAACCGATACTTTTGATAGCGTAGATTATCCAGATTTCGGACATCCAGTGGCCAACGATGTGTCTGAAGGGAAAGTGAGTTTTGGCATCGTTATTTGTGGTAGCGGAAACGGAATTGCGATGACGGTTAATAAACATGCCAATGTTCGCGCTGCCTTGTGTTGGACCAAAGAAATTGCGCAATTAGCAAGACAGCACAATGATGCGAATATAATCAGTATTCCTGCTCGTTTTACATCCATTCAGCAAGCTGTTGAGATGGTTGAAACGTTTCTAGCTACAGCATTCGAAGGCGGAAGACACGCGAATAGGGTGAACAAAATCAATTGTTAGCCGATGAAGATGCCCGATTTTACGATTGTCGAAGATTGTATTGCTCTTGGAAGAAAAGTGGCGTTAGGTACTTTTTTAGCAGGAAGCGTAATCCTCGCCGCGTATTATTTCAAAAACCATAGCAGTATTATTTTCCTGAGTCTTTTTTTTATGGTTGCTGCGATATTTATCAACAGCTATGTTTTTGTCAGACTCATCATGTGTTGGACAACAAACAAACCCGAAAGAAATAAGATTCGAAACACGTTGTTTTTGTTATTACTCAATATTCCAATCGCTTATGCATATGTAAAGATTGGTTTAGAGATTTATAGCAAGTCGTTTTCAATTCAATAAAAGAAACTTCATGAATGCAATTCAGTTTATTCAAAGCCAAGTTAATACTGCGCCAAAAAACATTGAAAACACGATTAAATTACTTGACGAAGATTGCACCATTCCCTTTATTTCCAGGTATCGAAAAGATCAAACCGGAAATCTAGATGAAGTTGTTATTGAGCAAATTGCCAAGCGCAAGAAACAATACGATGAGATTGTAAAGCGCAAAGAAGCCATTCTAAAATCGATTGAAGAGCAGCAAGCATTAACACCAGAATTAGCCAAAAAAATCCAAGATAGTTTCGATTTGCAAGAACTCGAGGATTACTATTTACCGTATAAAAAGAAGAAAAAAACCAAAGCCGATGTCGCTCGGGAAAACGGATTGGAGCCACTAGCCAAAATTATCATGGCGCAAAATAATGATGATGTCGAATTTATCGCTTCTCGTTATTTGAACGACAAAGTGGTTAACGAAGACGAAGCTTTACAAGGCGCACGAGACATTATCGCCGAATGGATCAACGAAAACACTTATGTTCGAAAGTTGTTACGCAGACTTTTTACTCGAACCGCAACGATAACCACTAAAGTAGTTAAGACCAAAAAAGACGACGAAAACGCACAAAAATTCAGTCAGTATTTTGATTGGTCGGAAAACATTACCAAAGCACCAGCCCATCGATTGTTGGCGATGCTTCGCGCGGAAAACGAAGGTTTTATAAAAATTAAAGTTGAAATCGAATCTGACGATGCAGTTACTAATATTGAAGACGCCATCATCAAAAGAAATAATGATTGTACGCCACATCTCAAATTAGCTATCGAAGACAGTTATAAAAGATTATTGACTCCAGCCATTTCGAACGAAACTTTGCAAGAGGCCAAAGCCAAAGCGGATGCCAATTCGATTCAGGTTTTTGCGTCCAATTTGAGTCAATTGTTGTTGGCACCGCCTTTGGGCGAGAAACGTATTTTAGCCATTGATCCCGGTTATCGCAGCGGTTGTAAAGTGGTTTGTTTGGATGAAAAGGGCGATTTGCTGTACAACGAAACGATCTATCCACATGCGCCGCAACACGAGGATGCGATTGCGATGAAGAAAATTCGCTCGATGGTCAACGCATACAAAATTGACGCGATTTCTATCGGCAATGGAACCGCGTCGAGAGAAACCGAGTTTTTTATTAAAAAAATTGCTTTTGATAAACCCCTTCAAGTTTTTGTAGTGAGTGAAGCTGGCGCGTCGGTGTATTCCGCATCTAAAATCGCCAGGGAAGAATTTCCCAACTTTGATGTTACGGTTCGAGGTTCCGTTTCTATTGGTCGCCGACTTTCAGATCCGTTGGCGGAGTTGGTAAAAATAGATCCAAAATCGATAGGAGTAGGGCAATACCAGCACGATGTTGATCAAACCAAATTGAAAGAAGAATTAGACACAACAGTAATTCGATGTGTGAATTCGGTTGGCATTAATATCAATACGGCGAGTAAATCGTTGTTGAGTTATGTCAGTGGAATAGGAGAAAAGTTGGCGGAAAATATTGTTCAATATCGAAATGAAAACGGCCCTTTTCACGACAGAAAAGAATTGAAAAAAGTGCCGCGATTAGGCGAAAAAGCTTATCAGCAAGGCGCGGCTTTTATTAGAATTGCGAATGCGAAAAATCCGTTGGATGGTTCGGCGGTGCATCCGGAAGCCTATCCGATTGTTGAGAAAATGGCGAAAGATTTGAAGATATCCGTCAACGAATTGATCGCCAATAAAGAAAAGACGGCGCAAATTAAACCTGAAAGTTATGTGACTACTGAAATTGGAATTTTGGGATTAAAAGACATCATCAAAGAACTAGAAAAACCCGGATTGGATCCCAGAAAATCAGCCAAAATTTTTGAATTTGATCCGAACGTCAAATCGATTAAGGATGTGAGAATTGGAATGATTGTAACCGGAATCGTCAATAACATTACCAACTTCGGTTGCTTTGTTGATATTGGAATTAAAGAAAGTGGCTTGGTTCATATTTCACAACTCAAAGCTGGCTTCGTGTCGGACGTCAATGAAGTGGTAAAATTACACCAGCATGTTGAGGTAAAAGTAACCGATGTAGATGAAGATAGAAAGCGAATTCAGCTTTCAATGATTTTGTAAGGAAATACTAGAAAATAAAAATTCCAAATTCCAATAGATATTACTGGAATTTGGAATTTTTTAATTTGGAATTTATCAGTCTAAAATACCTGATTATTTTGTTTCCTCTGATTTTTTATCAGCAGGTTGTTCGTCTTTTGCAGCGTTTTTGAATTCTTTGATTCCGCTACCCAAGCCTTTCATTAATTCTGGAATTTTCTTCCCTCCGAAAAGTAAAAGAACCACCAATAATATAATAAGAATTTCTGTAATGCCTAATCTTCCCATGTTGAAATAATTTGTTGCCGAAGCAAAATTGGTAATATATAACGTCACAAAGATATACAGAATTATGAAAAGTATGTTTTAAATGGCAAATATTTATGAAGCTTTCTCGTTTGAGTGTCAACACGATTACATGGGTTCTGATTATATGCTCAAACTTTAATTTCTATATTTGCATTCTAAATGATAAGTATGTCGGAAAAGAGACTCAAACGGCAATTAATTAAGAAGAAACTATTTACAAAAAACCGCTTGGTGATTTTGAATGAGGATTCTTTTGAAGAAATTTTTTCTTTGCGTTTGACTTTGATGAATGTCTTTGTAGTGGCTTCAATTGGAGCTATTCTAATCATCACAATGACTACATTTCTTATTGCTTTTACGCCATTACGGGAGTTTATTCCGGGTTATGCTTCTGATGAATTGAAAAGAAACGCAACAGAATTGGCCTTAAAATCGGACTCGTTGTCAAATTCCATCAAAAAAAACGAAGCGTATATTGCTTCGATAAAGAGAATACTCACTGGCGATTTAGACTATGCTAAATTCAGTAAAGATTCTATTTATGCTGCTCAATTTGATGAAAACGCGGAAGAAAATAAACCGAGCAAAGTAGAATTGGAATTGCGAAATCAAGTAACGCAGGAAGATAAATACAATCTTTTTGAAAAGGCGCAACCAAAGGTGAATAGCGTGCTTTTTGCGCCAGTTAAGGGATCTATTACGGAGAGATTTAGTTTAAGAAATAAACATTTTGCAGTAGATATTGCCGTAGCAAAGGACACGCCAATTAAAGCCGCGTTAAATGGTTCGGTCATCTTTGCAGATTGGACGCCAAGTACGGGAAATGTAATTATTATCAGACATAATAATGGGTTTTTATCCGCGTATAAACACGCTGCTTCACTCACCAAAAGCCAAGGAGATGTAGTGCGAACAGGTGAAGTCATCGCCTTGGCTGGATCGACTGGAAAAGAATCAACAGGAGTGCATTTGCATTTTGAATTATGGAAAGATGGATACGCCATCGACCCCACGCAATTTATCGAATTTGAATAAAAGAAGATGTCTTTAAAAACGATTGCTGCCAAAATATTTGCTGATTACATCTATAAAAAAACCAAGCGTTGGGCGAATAATCCTATTCAAACCCAGCAGTATGTTTTTGATGATTTGATTCAAAAAGCAAGTAAAACACAGTTTGGTAATGACCATAATTTTGATGCTATTAGAACGCACGAAGACTTCGCAAAACATGTTCCGATTAGAGATTACGAAGGACTACGAAATTATGTAGATCGGGTTGTTCACGGAGAAGAAAACATTCTTTGGCCAGGAAAACCATTGTATTTCGCCAAGACATCGGGAACGACTTCTGGCGCTAAATACATTCCTCTCACCAAAGAATCAATGCCATATCACATTGAAGCGGCACGAAATGCAATTTTACATTACATACACGAAACAGGAAAAGCAGAATTTGTAGATGGTAAGATGATCTTTCTACAAGGAAGTCCTATTTTAGAAGAAAAAAACGGAATTCAACTGGGCAGACTTTCTGGAATTGTTGCTCATTATGTCCCAAATTATTTGCAAAAAAATAGACTTCCCTCATTAGAAACAAATTGCATTGAAGATTGGGAAACGAAAGTTGATGCGATTGTTGACGAAACAATTAATGAAAACATGACAGTGATTTCAGGAATTCCGTCTTGGGTTCAA